>JAAUQQ010000048.1 GCA_012032745.1 Synechococcales cyanobacterium RM1_1_8 | reverse complement strand
TAGCAAGACAACAGAGTTACAGCCTGCCTGGGCTCCCTTCACTTCCAGGCGCTGCCACTCTGTCTCCCTCTCCCCCCGCAGGCAGATTCCAGTCTGGCCGTTTTTGTAATATTTGTTCATTTAATTTCAGTATTTGCGCGGCCTGCCTACACTGCTTTTGTCTTGCGCCTTGAGCTATGTGGGGGATTTACCGTTTTTGATTGCTCGATGCAATTTTGTGGGGAATGTTGGAGCTGGGGGACGAAGAAAGAAGTAGGAAAGGGCTGCTCGGCCTGGGCAAGCGGTTGGCTTGGGTTGATCTTCTGGGCAAAATGCTGCCCTTCTCCGGTTCCATTGTTTGGAGATATTCACCGTGACTTGTCATTCTCTCAGAGCGGGCGATCGCGGCTCGGGCCGCCCGCTGCTGCTGCTGGGCGCGATCGCCCTGGTTCTCCTCAGCAGCACCCCAGCCCTGGCCAACCTGACCTTTCCCACCCAAAAAAAAAGACGGCAGCCCAGACCGGCGACGCGGCGCGGGCAGCCGTCCCGCCGAAACCTGCTTGGTCGGCCAAACCCGCGATCAACTGGCGCGATCGCCCTTTGCCCTCGTGCCCGAAAGCAACATCGTGACCACCAGCTCGGCCCATCCGGAATTTTTCTGGTACATGCCACCCACAACCGCAGCTTCGGTGACGTTTGAGTTGAGCAAAGCCACGGGGGATCAATCAGTGGTCTATGCCGCAGACTTTCCCGTCGATGGAACCGAAGGCATCGCCCGCCTGGCCTTGCCTCGGGGGGTGGGCGGGCGATCGCCCTGGAAACCAACCAGCCCTACCGCTGGTCCATCAGCCTGCGCTGTGCAGCCGCGCCGGTCACCATGAGCTTCTCCAGCCAGATCCAGCGGCTGCCCCCCAGCCCCGCCCTGGCCCGCCAGCTCCAGGGGAGCGCGCTGGAGCGAGCCGAGCGCTACGCTGAGAATGGGTTTTGGGAGGACAGCCTTTCGCTCCTGGTGGGGCTGCACTGTGGCCCCGATCGCGCCGCCAGCCTAGCCGCCCGCCAGGAGCTAT
The DNA here is from genome assembly GCA_012032745.1 of Synechococcales cyanobacterium RM1_1_8. GTDB lineage: Bacteria > Cyanobacteriota > Cyanobacteriia > PCC-9006 > JAAUQQ01 > JAAUQQ01. The sequence continues at coordinate 17,083 of JAAUQQ010000048.1, read as the reverse complement.
TTGCCTCCGTCGGCCTGGCCTATTTCAATCGGATCCCGCTGCTGGAGGCCTGTGAACGCTCCGAAGACTAGGCCCCCAGCAAGACCCCAGCAAGACCCCAGCCCGGAGTGGGCAAGCCTCCGCAATGATGCAATGAACAACCATCAGAAATGAGCGAAGACTTTATATACTGCTGAGGAATCCTACCGGGCAGATGGCCGATGGCTCCTCGCAAAGCAATCAACCCAATTACCCTCTGGACCGAGCGGCTGCTCGTGGTCGTTGTGGCGCTCAATCTCGCCCTGGTGCTATTCGACCTCAGCTATGTGCCCTGGCGCAATTTCTGGCTCCAGGGCAATCTCCAGGTGGCCGGCTTGCGATTCCAGATCCCCCTGCCCCAGGTGACCTGGCGCTATGACCCGATCAAGGGCATCGAGCCCCACCGGGACACGGAGGAATATATCCGCAATGTCGATTTGCTCGACCAGGCCCTGAAGACTGACCCCAAGTCGGAGGCAGTGAAGCAGCAGCTCACGCAACTGCGCAGCCTCAGCGAAAACCTCATCGATGAAAATCCCTTTGCCACGGCGGGCAAGTCAGGGACGCTGGAGCGGATCAAGAACCGGATTCGCGATCGCCAAGGCGTCGAGTCGGCCCGCGTTGCCTTCAACCAGTTTTGGTCCCCAGAGACCTTCACCCCCGACCAATGGCCCGAACAACTGGCCTTCTTCAACCGTGACATTCGCCCCCTGATCGAAACCAACTACTACCGCAGCATCGGCGAAAACGGCGAACCGATCGATCGCTTCTGGCGTCTCGACCTGCCCTTCCAGCTCTTCTTTGCCGCTGAGCTGCTGATTCATGTCTACTTCATCAAGCTGCGCCACCGCAGCCTCTCCTGGCGCGATGCCCTACTCTGGCGCTGGTACGACCTGCTGCTGTTTGTCCCCTTCTGGCGCTGGCTGCGGCTGCTGCCCTTGGTGGTGCGACTGCAAACGGCTCGACTGATCGACTTCGATCCCTTGCGCAAGCAGTTTGGACGGGGCTTTGTGGCCCTGTTCGCAGGCGAACTCACCGAGGTCATCGCCCTGCAAACCATCAGCCAGCTCCAACAGGGCATTCGCCAAGGGCGCTGGCTCCAATCTGCCCTCTCCGCCAGCCGCGACCCCTATGTCGATCTGAACAACGTCAACGAAATTGAGGCGATCGCCCGCCGTCTTGCCCACATCATTGTCTACCAAGTACTTCCCCAAATCCAGCCCAACTTCGAAGCCCTGCTCAACCACAGCCTCCAGGGCAGCCTCCACCGCCTCCCGGCCTACCAACTGCTCCAAAACCTGCCCGGCTTCAACCTCGTCCCCAACCGCCTCACCCAGCAATTGGCCTCCGGCGTCTCCCAGGCGATCACCACCGTCTCCCAGGGCACCTACAGCAGTCTTTCGATCAACGATCCCCAGGCCAGCGAACTCCTAGAAGCCCTGGTCGAACAGTTCACCAGCGCCCTCGTTACCGCCCTCCAGGACAAGGACACCCTGGGGGAAATTCAAACCCTGCTCTGTGACTTTTTAGAAGAATTTAAAATCAACTACATCCAGCGCCTCTCAGAATTTGATTTTGATGCGCTGCTCGAAGAAGCCGAGCAAATTGGCTACGCTGGCGCGGCCCAGGCAGCTACCACCCCAGCTTCGGCCAAATCTTCCACCAAATCTTCCACCAAATCTTTCCTGGCCAAACCCTAGTGGAGCAGCCTGCTCCGGCTCGATCCATTGCGGAGAATTACGGAGCATGTCCGAGAATCACGCAACGCCCTTGCCAGGGGGAACGGTACGCTATGATGGGCAGCAGCAGATCTAGCCTGGCGATTGGAGCAGCGCTGATGATTTGTTACACATCCTGTATCTGACATAGGAAGTGGGCCCAGGCCCGCTTTTTTTATTGCAAATTCATGTCCCATCCCATTATCCCCCAGGTCTTGGAGCTGGCCGAGCCCATTGCAGCGGCGATGGCGCTGGAGGTCGTCGGTGCTGTCTTCCAAACCAACCAAAGCCCGCCTGTGCTGCGCCTAGACCTGCGCAGCCTGGAGGGGGAGACCAGCCTGGACCATTGCAGCGAAGTCAGCCGATCCCTGGAAGCGGCGATCGAGGCAGCAGAATTGCTTCCCGATGCCTATGTGTTAGAGGTTTCCAGCCCTGGGCTCTCGGATCTGCTCTCCCAGGATCGGGATTTTGTCTCTTTCAGGGGATTTCCGGTCCGCATCGAAACCCTCGCGCCCCACAGGGGCCAAACCCGTTGGGAAGGAACGCTAATGCGGCGCGACGATGACCACGTCTTGATCAACCAAAAAGGCCGCCCCATCAAAATTCCGCGAGACCTCGTCCGAGAGGTTCGCCTCAGCGAGTTGTCCTGATGGACGGGCGCTAGCCGATCTGATGTTCTGATTTTCTTTGAAGGATAAATACTCCGATGACCCTACTTCCCCTGCCGAATCTCAACGCCATGATCGATGCCATCAGCGAGCAGAAAAAACTGCCGCCCGAGGTCGTGGAAGAAGCCCTAGAAGAAGCCCTCGTCAAAGGCTACGAACGCTACCGCCGCACCCAGCGCATGGGCGATGCCTTTGATGAAGATTACTTTTTGAACGTGGGCGTGGAGTTGGACCTGGAGGAAGAAGGGTTCCGGGTTCTGGCCAGCAAGAACATTGTGGAAGAAGTGGAAATTTCGGACCACCAGATCTCCCTGGCCGAGGTTCAAGAGGTGGCCCCCGAAGCCCAGCTTGGCGACACCGTGGTTCTGGATGTCACCCCGGACAAGGAAGAGTTTGGTCGCATGGCCGCGATCCAGACGAAGCAGGTACTCTCCCAAAAGCTGCGCGACTACCAGCGCATGATGATCCAAGAAGAGTTCAAGGATGTGGAAGATCCGGTGCTCAACGCCAAGGTGCTGCGGTTCGAGCGCCAGTCTGTGATCATGGAGGTCAGCAGCGGCGTGGGACGTCCCCCGGTGGAGGCAGAGCTGCCCCGCCGGGATCAGCTCCCCAATGACAACTACCGGGCCAATGCCACCTTTCGCGTCTTCTTGAAGGAAGTGGCCGAAACGCCGCGCCGGGGGCCTCAGATTATTGTGTCGCGGGCCAATGCGGGCCTGGTGGTCTATTTGTTTGAAAATGAAGTCCCCGAAATTCAAGACGAGATCGTTCGCATTGTGGCAGTGGCCCGAGAAGCCAATCCGCCCGGTCGCTATGTCGGCCCTCGCACAAAGATTGCGGTGGATACCCTGGAGCGGGATGTGGACCCGGTGGGAGCCTGCATTGGGGCTCGGGGATCGCGCATCCAGGCGGTGGTGAATGAGCTGCGGGGGGAGAAGATTGATGTGATTCGCTGGTCGCCGGATCCCTCCACCTACATTGCCAATGCCTTGAGTCCGGCTAGGGTAGACATGGTGCGGTTGGTGGATCCTGAGGCGCGCCAAGCCCATGTGCTGGTGCCTGAGGATCAGTTGAGCTTGGCGATTGGCAAAGAGGGGCAGAATGTCCGCCTCGCCGCACGTCTGACGGGCTGGAAGATCGACATCAAGGATATTGGTAAGTACGACTTTGATGAGTATGTGATTCCCATGCCCATGGATGACGATGAGCCCCTGGAGGATGGGTCGAGCCTGGATGAAGCAGCTTGGGAGGGGGAGTCTGGGGCTGGCGATGGCTTTGAGGACAGCCAGGACGGGGTTGAGGACGAGGGTTATGGTGAGGACAGCAGCGGTGAGCCTGCTGACGCATTCGAGTCCGAGGCGGCCCTGGCCCTAGACGGGGATCGGGAGGGGGAGCTGGCCTCGACGATCGCCCCCCCAACAGCGGAGATTGGGCCAGATGCGAAGCTGGAGGGAACGGAGGCTTCAACCATCAAGGGGGATGAGCTGGCTGCCGGAATGGCGGACTCGCCCGACCCAGAAGCGCTTGACCCAGAAGCTCCCGAGCTGGAGTGACCTGGGCTGGAGTGACCTGGGCTGGAATAACCTGGGCTGGAATAACCTGGGCTGGAATAACCTGGGCTGGCGTGATCGGTTTGCCCCATGGGGTTGCTCGTTCAACTAGCGGCTCGCAGCCGCCCAGGCAGCCAGTCCATTGCGAACTGTTGCAGCATTTGGCTGGGGCATTCGGCAAAAGGGCAGTTCGGAGGTTATAGTGCAGAAGAGCTGGAGTTTTCCTGTTAGGGATGTAGCTCTGCACTGAGCTAACTCCGAGCCCATATCATTTAGTTGGCCTAAATATAGGTCTTTTGGAGAGTTGCGATCGCCTATGCCTGGAGGTAAGGTTTTCAGCTTGTTGTAGTGAAAGGGTTGAAGGGAGCCTGCGAGGCCAGGCATTCCTACCCTGAGGGCGAAGACCGCCCCTGGATATTTGCATAGGCTCATTCGCATAGGGACAAGGGTAGGTCAAAGCCAGTGGGGATGGCCTGACTGGGTTTGTTTCCCATCGCCTTGGATATGTGGACCGACGGGCTAAACCTGCGGGTTGAGCTTGTGGGTTTGACTTGTGGGCGGTGGGCTGACTTAGGTTCCCGCGATCACCCCAGTCAGCCCGGAATGCGACCCTATCGGGGCTATTCTCTGGACCTTGATTGTCCAGAATCTATCTTCTATTGTTAACAAACGGAAGAAGTCGGTTAGCCCCAAAATGCGCTGCTAAGCTACGGTTCCAGTCTATTGTTGTCAACCAAAAGGCGGTAGACCGTGATGGAACGATAACCCCCGATCAACGGACCAAACTAGGAAGGTGTGGATGAACAACGGCAAGGTGAGAATATACGAGTTATCGAAGGAATTGGGTCTGGAAAACAAAGATATCTTGGTGGCCTGTGAGCAATTGGCGATCGCCGTCAAGAGCCACAGCAGCACGGTGAGCGATGAAGATGCGGACCGCATCCGCGAGCGCGCCCCCAAAGTCGCCGTCAGCCAGGCTGCCAGACCAGCGACGAAGCCCGTGGCCAATCGCCCCGTCAATCGTGGCTTGGCGAAGCCCCCCGCCAAACCCGCTGTGGTGAAGAAGAAAAAGCAGCAAATTCTAGAAATTCGTCGTCCTGCCCCCCCCCCTGAAGTTCCCGAATCCGAAGTCGGTCCCGAGCAGCTCGATTCAGCGGATGCTCCAGAGTCCGCTCCATCCAAACCCGCTGTGCCCAATCGGCCAGACACCTCCGTCAGGCCTGCGCCGCCGAGCCGTCCCGGAGGCAGCCCATCCCGCCCCGCTTCTCCAAATCGCCCGTCAGCAGGACAGCGCCCGACGGCTGGCGCGGCTGGCACTGGGGCAGCTAGAACTGGGGCCCCTGAGGCGGCAGACCGTCCGGCGGCGATCGCCAAGCCCCCAGCCCTATCAGGCCCTCCCCCGCGCGCGGAAGCGAAAGCAGCGGTTTCCCCCGCAGCCACCTCCGAGGTTGCCAGCCAGCCCCCCGCCAACTGCCCCCGGCCGCATCTCTCCCCCCGCCCGGCCCAGTGCCCCGGCCCGGCCACCGGTCCCGCCTTCACCAGTGCAGCCGCGCCGCCTCGACTTGAGCAAGCGCAGCACAGTGGATAGCGGAATAGGCGACACAGGCTCTGATCGTCCAGTCAAGCGACCCCGCCTAACGGCCAAACCTGGGGCTGAGGGAACTCCCCCCCCCATCGTCGAACTTCAGCGGCCCAAGCTCATTCGTCCCCCTTCGCGCAAGCCACCCGAGGCGGACATCGAGGACACCACCAATGACGATCCAGTGCTAGATGCTGGACCAATCCTCCCCGATCTGGAACGGCCCCGGCGTTTGGATGCCCCCAGCCGCCCCAATCGCCCCAGCCGCCGTGGCACTCGCCCTTCCCAGCAAGAGGAAGAGGAAGAAGCTAAGCTCAAGGCCAAGAAGGCCAATCGTCTCAAGCAGCGCGTCCACATCATTGGCGACGACGACGATGACGATATGCTCGATGCCACGGGTCGCCACGGGGGCTCGGCAACCCTGAGCCAATCCCTGGCCCGGCCTCCCAAACCGAAGAGTATGCAATCGGTCGCGACCAGCAAGCCGACTTCCACGCCCCAGCGCAAGAAAAAGCGCTCTGGCCGCAGTGCCGCTGAGCGCCGTCGCGAACGCTACCTCAGCCGTCAAGACAAAACGCCCCAGAAGCCCGAAATGGTCACCTTAAAAGGTGAGATGACGGTGCAGGATCTGGCCGATCTGCTCAAGACTCCCGAAGCAGATATCATTCGCATTCTGTTCTTCAAGGGCGTGGCCGCAACCATTACCCAGACCTTGAACGTCCCGGCGATCGAGCTGGTGTGCGAAGAGCTGGAAATCTTGGTAGACCACGAAGAGCGCACCTCCGATGCACGCAAGACCACGGAGATCTTGAATGAGAACGACTTGGAGAACCTCCAGCGTCGTCCCCCCGTGGTCACTGTCATGGGCCACGTGGATCACGGCAAAACCACCTTGCTGGACTCCATCCGTAAAACCAAGGTCGTAGACGGGGAAGCTGGGGGCATCACCCAGCACATCGGTGCCTACCACGTCGATGTGGATCACAATGGCCAACGCCAGCAAATTGTCTTCCTAGACACCCCTGGTCACGAAGCGTTCACCGCCATGCGGGCGCGGGGAACGCGGGTGACCGATATCGCCATCTTGGTGGTGGCAGCGGACGACGGCGTACGGCCCCAGACGATTGAAGCCATCAGCCATGCTAAGGCTGCCAAGGTGCCGATCATCGTTGCCATTAACAAAATCGATAAAGAAGGTGCCCAGCCCGATCGCGTCAAGCAAGAACTCACCGAATACAACCTCGTCCCCGAGGAGTGGGGCGGAGACACGCCCATGGTGCCAGTCAGCGCCATCCAGGGAGACAACCTGGAAGAGCTGCTGGACATGATCCTGCTAGTGACCGAGGTCGAAGAACTGTCCGCCAACCCCAATCGTCCCGCCATGGGCACGGTGATTGAAGCCAACCTGGACAAGTCCCGAGGCCCCGTGGCTTCGTTGCTGGTCCAAAACGGCACTCTCAAGGTCGGAGATGTCTTCGTGGCGGGCTCAGTGCTGGGCCGCGTCCGCGCCATGATCGACGACCAGGGTGCCCGAGTAGAGGCAGCGACACCATCCTTTGCAGTGGAAGTACTGGGTCTGAGCGAGGTTCCAGCGGCGGGCGATGAGTTCCAAGTCTTCACCGATGAGAAACAGGCGCGGGCCGTTGCAGCCGAGCGGGCCAACGAACAGCGCAATGTGCGTTTGCAGCAAGCCATGGCTTCTCGCCGCGTCACGCTCAGCTCCCTGTCGGCCAAAGCCCAAGAGGGCGAGCTGAAGGAACTCAACCTGGTGTTGAAGTCCGATGTTCAGGGTTCCCTCGAAGCCATTCTCTCTTCCTTGGAGCAACTGCCCCAGCGGGAAGTGCAGCTTCGGGTGCTGCTGGCATCGCCAGGGGATGTGGCGGAAACCGATGTGGACTTGGCCGCCGCCAGTGGTGCCGTCATCATCGGCTTTAATACCAATCTCTCCAGCGCGGTCAAGCGAGCTGCGGATGAGTCGGGAGTGGATGTGCGCGAATACGACATCATCTACGATCTGCTGGAGGACATTCAGGGGGCCATGGAAGGTCTGCTGGAGCCAGAGATGGTGGAAGAGCCCCTGGGCAAGGTGGAAGTTCGGGCCGTGTTCTCTTCGGGCCGCAATTCCATCGCGGGCTGCTATGTGCAGTCCGGCAAGGCGGTGCGCAACTGCAAGATCCGAGTCCATCGCGGAGATGAGACCGTGTATAACGGCAACTTGGATTCGCTGCGGCGGGTCAAGGATGACGTGAAGGAGGTCAATTCTGGCTTCGAATGCGGCATCGTTGTGGATAACTTCAGCGATTGGAAGGAAGGGGATGTGATTGAAACCTTCCGCTTGGTGAGTAAGCGTCGGACCCTGACCACCTAGGTTGGTCCGGGTCGCTGGGACTGGCTGGTCGGTTTGCGCCGACCCGTTTTGTAAACTGGAATTCCAAAACGCAGAACTGCCCGAAGGCGCTCATGGTCTTCGGGCAGTTCTGCGTTTAATGGAGTTCAATCGGTATCCTTGGCCCGGTCGAGGCGCAGCAGCCCAACCATCAAACCCACGACTCCCAACTGTACGGCGAGATTGGGCAGGGCCTGGGAGACATCCCGCCCAGCGAGGGCTTGGGTCAAGAAAATAAAACCTCCCATGGCTCCCGAGGCAGCGAATCCCAGGTAGAGGAAGCGCCGCAAGCCGCGAAAGGGGGCTTTGGCCTCTGCTTTGAGGCGGGCATATTTTTCGGGGGAGAGGGCTGGGGGCTTCTTGGGTTGGGGCGAGGGCTGGCTGGGCTGCCGGGCGGGCATGGCTGCTGGTGAATGGGGCGCTGATGGCTCTGCGGGTGAGTCTGGCGCTGGGGGAGGGGGGATTTGGGGCCATGGAAGGGAGGTGTTGGGCGGGGAATTTCTTGAGCCGGGAATGAAGGGTCAGGTGCAGGGATGGGCGATCGCAAAAAACGGAGGCAAGTCAAACAGTCAGGACCGCTGAAATTGAGGCAGCGCCTTTATCCTAGCGGGTTGTTGGGGAGCGGGCATCCCCAATTGGCTTCCCAAGTGACCCATATGTACTCCGAATATTGGGCCGCTGTTTCTTGCCCATGTTAGTCCCCATTAGCGATTTAAACTTTGCTATACTTGCTAGGCCTTGCCGGTGTAGCTCAGTGGTAGAGCACCTAACTCGTAATTAGGGGGTCGTGCGTTCAAATCGCATCACCGGCTTATAAAGTTCGATGTTTGCAGCCTGTCGCTGGATTTTATCGACTCGCCCCAGTCATGGCGGCTTGCTTGCCCAGGCTTGATCGCCCGAGCTGGCGTCACAGTCCGAGCTGGCGTCACAGTCCGAGCTGGCATCACATTGGGCTGCTGTTTGCATTTACGGCTTCTACGGTGGCTTTGGCTCGCTGGGCGATCGCTCCCCAATCCTCCGCCACCACCAGCTCCCGAGGAAACAACGCCCCCCCCCAGGCCGATCGCCATCGCCCCCCGCAGCCAGCAAGGGCAGAACTTCTCCTAGGCCAATGCCTCCGGTAGGGATCAGTGGAATTCCAGCCAGGGGCTCGCGGAGCTGGCGCAGATAGGCGACTCCACCGACGGCGGTGATGGGGAAAACCTTGACTGCGGGGGCTCCGGCCTGCCAAGCGCCCAGGATTTCGCTGGGGGTGAGGCTGCCGTTGATCAAGGGAAATGTTGGGCGATCGCCCGCGCCAGCAGGGCATGATCCAGGGCCGGACTAAAGCCAAAGGCTGCCTGGGCAGCAATGCCTTGATCGAGCTGGGCCGCGCTGCGCAGGCTGCCCAGGCCCACCCAACAGTGGGGCCAGTGGCGCTGGAGCCGCTGGACTAACTCAAAGGGGCGATCGCTATCGCAGGTGACTTCCAAATGGCGAAAGCCCGCCTGCACCATGGCGGCGGCCATTCGCTCGCCCCGGTCGATCTGGGCGCGCGGAGAATGGCGATCAGGCGGTCTTGGTGTAGTTGGGCCAGCCAAGGGGAGCCCGGCGGGCTGGGCGAGATCAGTTGCCAGGTCATTTGCAAAATCGGGCACAGAGGAGCTGGTTAAAAAGCATAAAAAAGAAGGTGACCTTGGGGCCACCTTCGGGTTGTTGAAATTGCGATGGAGTCCAGGCCCAGGGAGGCCTGACCGGGAGAATTCAGCGGCTTGGTGGAGCTTGGCGGGCCAAGCCCCAGGGGCGGGTTAGGCGATCGCGCCATCTTCAGCTCATTGGTATTGAGCAGCAACTGTAGCTCCTCAGCATCCACGGTTTCCTTCTCAATCAACATATCGGCCAACTGGTCCAGGATATGGCGGTTGCTGACCAGGACATCCTTGGCGCGATCGTAGGCTTGATCCACCAGCGTCCGCACCTCTTCATCGATCACCGAAGCCGTTTCTTCGGAAAAATCGCGCTCGGCGGAAATATCGCGACCGAGGAACATGTTGCCCCCCTGCTGGCGGCCCAGGGCCACAGGCCCCAGGCGCTCGCTCATGCCAAAGCGCGTGATCATCTGGCGGGCATCGCGGGCCACCTGCTGGAGATCGCTGGAGGCTCCCGTGGTCACCTCATCTTCGCCATAGACAATCTCTTCGGCCACTCGGCCCCCCAGGGCCACCGCCATGCGGTTGCGCAGGTAGGCGCGGGAATAGAGGCCAGATTCCAGACGGTCTTCGCTGGGGGTGAACCAGGTCAAGCCACCGGCACGGCCACGGGGAATGATGCTGATTTTTTGGACGGCATCGTAGTCAGGCATGAGGGCACCCACCAGGGCATGGCCCGCTTCGTGGTAGGCCACCAGTTCTTTGCGGCGCTCGCTCATGACCCGATCTTTCTTCTCGGGACCGGCCATGACGCGATCGATCGCATCGTTGACTTCATCCATGGAGACCTCGGTCAAGCTGCGCCGGGCGGCCAGAATGGCAGCTTCGTTGAGCAGGTTGGATAGGTCTGCACCGGTAAAACCAGGGGTGCGGCGGGCGATCTTGTCCAGGTCCACATCCTTCGAGATCGTCTTGCCCCGCGCGTGGACATTGAGGATTTCGAGGCGACCGGCATAGTCGGGGCGATCGACCACGACCTGGCGATCGAAGCGGCCCGGACGCAGCAGGGCGGAATCCAACACATCGGGACGGTTGGTGGCCGCAATCAAGATGATACCGGTGTTGCCTTCAAAGCCATCCATTTCGGTCAGGAGCTGGTTGAGGGTTTGCTCCCGCTCATCGTTACCACCGCCGAGGCCTGCGCCCCGCTGGCGACCCACGGCATCAATTTCGTCGATGAAGACAATGCAGGGGGCGCTATTTTTGGCTTGCTCGAACAGGTCGCGCACACGGGAAGCACCCACGCCGACGAACATTTCGACAAACTCAGAGCCGGAGATGGAGAAGAAGGGCACGCCAGCTTCTCCAGCCACGGCGCGGGCGAGCAGGGTTTTGCCGGTGCCGGGAGGCCCAACCAGCAGGACGCCTTTGGGAATCTTGGCCCCGATCGCCGTAAAGCGATCGGCATTCTTCAGAAAGTCCACCACCTCGGCCAGCTCCAGCTTGGCCTGATCGATACCCGCCACATCACCAAAGGTGACCTGGGTTTGGGGTTCCATTTGGACCCGAGCCTTGGACTTGCCAAAGTTCATGGCCTGGTTGCCAGGGCCGCTCTGGGCGCGGCGCAGCAGGAAGAACAGGCCCACCAACAGCAGGAAGGGCAGGATAAAGGTGCTGGCGGTGCGGAAGAGCAGGTTATCGCCGCTGTTGGGGCTAATGGCGATGTCCACATCGTTGCTGCTGAGCAGATCGTAAACCCGCTTGTCATCGGAGGGCAGGTTGACTTCGTAGAGGCTGCCATCCTCCATTTTGACCGTGGCTTGGGTCTGGTCTTGGACGATGGTGACACGGGCCACTTCGCTGTTTTCCACCCGGTTGATGAAATCGCTGTAGCGCAGTTTCTCCCGCTGGCTGCCTTGCTGCGACCCATCAAAGAACGAGGACAGCAGGGCAATCACAACTAATACGAGCAAGGCGTACAGCCCTGCATTTCTCCACCGCTTTTTCAAGATCTTTGTCTCCCTTATGACGAGGTTCGGGCGTTGATTAGGAACCCAGTTTCAATTTTAAATCTGATGTTCATTAATCTTAACTCAAATCCCTGGGGGGCGCTGTTCCAGATCCCCGGACGCGATGGGCAAGCGCGCTGGCTCGGGCTGTTTTAATTCTCGGGCTGTTTTAATTCGCGGGCTGTTTCAGGGTTCAGGCTGGTTCAAGGCTCAGGTCACTTCATAGGCATAGCGAAAGGTGACCCAAATGCTGGTATTGAGCGCATAGTAGCTATCGCCGACGGGGGGGATGGCCAGGGCGACGGGGCTGGTTTTGTTGCTGGCGGCCTGAATATCGCTTAGGAGTGCTTGGGCCAGGTCGAAGGGGCTGCGCAGGCGCTGGAGGCGCTGGGCTTCGACCAGATCTTGCTTTTGGCCAGAGAGCAGGGCGTAGGTCTTGGCAAAGGGGCTGGCGATCGCACCACATACAAACTCGTCAACCCCTTCTGGCTCTCCACCGGCCATTCCCCCCGGATGCTGTCGCCGGGGGCAACGGGGTGGTTGAAGTTATTGCCCGCCGTAATGCTTTCCTTGGAGCGAGCCGATGAACCGGCCCCGGATGCAGCACCTGCCCCGCCATCGGCGGTGGGATTGAAGGGCATCAGCCACTGGCCCAGGCTGTTGACCCCCAACAGCACGACATAAATGGGCGCATTGCTCTGGTTTTGGACGCTGTAGCGGAGCTGATCCCCCGGACTGAGCCGAGCCAGGGGAATCGGCTGGGCGCTATTGCGGTTGCCCTGAACAATGCGCAGGGTGGTCTCTTCTGGCTTGCCTCCCCCAGCGGCGCGCTGGGTTTCCCATCGCACTTCCGTCGCCAGGCCAGAGCTGGCCGTGTTTTCTAGGAGTTGCAGGGTCTTTTCGGCCCGCAGGGTTTCCAGATAGGGTTGCAGTCGCTGAATGGCGGTTTTGATCGCCTCGGCGGAGGCGCTGACGGTGGCGGGCAGGGCCTGCTGGTTGGGCAGCAGCAGGCCGTATTTGACCTCCGGCAGCACGGGATTGGATGGACCGGGGGAGAGGCGGGTTTCTGGAGCGGTATTGCTGCCCCCATTGCTGCCGTTACTACCACCGTTACTACCACCGTTACTGCCGCCGTTACTGCCGCCGAGGGGATTGAGACTGCGGGGGCTGTTCAGTCCCGGCTGGGGGCCGGGTTGGAAGCCTGATTTGAGTTCCGGGCTGAGGCCATCAGGCAGGGCGGCGATCAAGCTGGTTTCCGGCGGCAGCGTCACCCGACCAAACACATAGTCCGTGGGGCTGTTTTGCAAAGAGACAATAGAGACACTGTGGACGGAGGTGAGGGCGCTGGTGGCATCGACCCGCTCAATGCGATCGAGGCGTCCATCGAGGCTGACGTTGAGCGATAAATTGCGGGGGATCATGCGGATCTGTTCCTGCACCGCCTGGCCCAGCAGGGGGAGTGAGATGGGCGATGCTGCCGCAGACAGGGGCCCCGAAGGCTGAGCGGCGGGCTGAACGGCAGGCTGAACGGCGGGCCGGGCGGCAGCCAGGGCTGAGGCAAGCTGACCCTCGGGGCTCAGGGGAACGGCATTGGCCACCATGCCAGTTCGGCCTTGGATGCGAAAATAGCGCACGGGCTGGCTGAGGTTATTTGCAGGAGCGAGGTTATTTGCGGGAGCATTGAGGCGCACGATGGCTCCGGCTTCGCTGTAGATTAGGGCTTCTGCGGCAAAGCCTCCCAACCAGAGCTGGAGGCTGCCATCGCGCTGGATGGCAGTGACGGCCCCGGCACTGCCGGAGGCGTAGGGGCTGGTCAAGCCGAGTTTGTTGAGCTGACGGCCCTGGAGGCGGGCATCGGCAAGTTGGGGTTGTTGGTTGAGACCCAGGGTTTGCTGGATGCGGGCATTGGTGCCTTCGAGGGTGGCTCCCAGGGTTTGGGTAATGTCCGATTGCCAGAGCTGTTGGCTGAGGCAGTAGGTGAGTAGCCCCACGGGACCAATGTGGCTTTCAAATTCGACGGCTCCGGTGCGCAGTTGGGCCGCCCGCAGGAGCAAGCTGTTGTTCTCGCGGCTGGGGCGCTGGGTGCGGCTGGCCAGGGTGCTGGTGAGCTGCTGTTGGAGGGTGGTTTGGACGCTGTCGAAGGGGGCGGGCATGGGGCTGGGGCGCGATCGCACCCGCAGGGCATCGGAGCCAATGCCGGTGCCGGACAGGGCATAGCTGCTGTCTAGGACCGCGAGGACGCGATCGCTGGCCATGGCTCCCAACAGTTGGAGCAAATGGCTTTCGGGCCAATCCTTGAGGCTGTCCCCATCGCCACAGCTATCGTAGAGGACCAAGGCGCGCTGGGGATTGCCATCGGGGCTGGTGCGCACGGTGCTGCCATAGCCGCTGAAGTGAAACAGAGCCGTATCGTCCGGGCCTACCTGCTGGAGCAGGTGGGTGATCACAGCGGATTGGACCTGGCTGCGGGTGGCCTGGCGGTTGGTCAGGGTGAGGATATTCCCAGGGAGAAACCCAAACCGATGGATGAGAAGATTTTTCTGGAGTTCGAGATCGTTGAGACAGCCCCGCAGCTTGGGACAGTCCATCGCATCGTTGCCATATTGGTTGATGCCGACCAGCAGGGCAAATTTGTTGGGTGCCGGGGCTCCCAGGGCATCGCCGTAGCGCCGATGCTGCTGAGACCAGCCCCGGCCGCCGAGCGTCCAGCCCGCGAGGGTGATTGCTGATGCCTTGAGCAGCGATCGCCGCTTAAATCCCATGGAGATCGTCCCTCTGTGCTTCCCCGCTTTTGCCCCTGGGGAGATTGGATGTTGTTGGAGGGGCAGGCCAATGGGCCTATTCCATCATACAAATTCAGGCTGAGAATCTACGCCCCGATCGCCGGAGCCGACTGTAAACTTTTCTGCAAACTTTTCTGCGATTTGAGTTCGGACTTGGACAGGTCTCGGTACAGCCATCCCCCGTTATTCCCCGCGACCCATGGGGCCTCATGGGAATGATGGAAGTCATCCGCTCGGGGAGATGGCTGGGCGGCAGGGGCTGGGACAGGGGATTTGTATCGGATCCCGATGACAGACCCAGGGAACAGACCTTATGGCTCCAGGGTCAGAGCCTCAAGAGTCCTGCATGGCGCGGGCCAATTCTGCAGCCACCTTGGGTCGCGAAAATTCTGGGGGAGGCAGTTCTCCAGCCCGGAGCAAGGCCCTCACCTTCGTGCCAGACAGGTGAATGCGCTCTTCGGGGCGACTGGGGCTGGTCTTGCTGGTGGCCATGCCCTCCGTGCGCTTGCAGTAGAACGCATGTTCAAACTTCATTGGCGTAATGCCCAGCTCGCCCGGCTCAAACTGATCGAAGATCTTTTGGGCATCGTAGGTGCCGTAGTAGTCACCCACCCCCGCGTGGTCGCGCCCAACAATAAAGTGGGTGCAGCCATAGTTCTTACGAATTAGGGCGTGGAAAATCGCCTCCCGAGGTCCGGCATAGCGCATCGCCGAAGGATTAATGGCCAAGATGACCCGATCCTGGGGGAAATAGTGCTCCATCATGATCTCGTAGCAGCGCATCCGCACATCGGCGGGAATGTCGTCGCTCTTGGTAGCACCGACGAGAGGATGGAGGAAGAGGCCATCAACGGTTTCGAGGGCACATTTGATGATGTACTCATGGGCGCGGTGGATGGGGTTGCGGGTTTGGAAGCCGACGACGGTGTTCCAGCCGCGATCGCGAAACTGCTGTCGAGACGCCGCCGGATCGATCTGATAGGCCGGGAACAGCGGATGGGCATCGCGCTCTAGCAGCCAAACCGGGCCTGCCAAATTAACCTCGCCCTGCTGGTAGACCACTGCCACGCCGGGATGCTTGTCTTCCTCGGTGCCGTAGACGTGCTGAGCCTCTTGCTTTTTGTTGTAGCTGTACTTCTCGGTCAGCTCCAAAACCCCCACGAAGCGACCGGTTTCATCATCCAGACGCACCAAGCTGCCTTCGCCCAGGGGAGCAGCGACAGCTTCGCTGACGGACAGGGTGACGGGGACAGACCAGGGTAGGCCGTTGGCCAGGCGCATGTCCGTGACCACAGGTTCGTAGTCCGCCTGGCCCATGAAGCCCTCAATGGGGCTAAAGCCACCAATGGCAATCATCACCAGATCGGACAGTGCCCGCTGATCGAGCTGTACCCTCGGCAGACTCTCAGCCTGAGCTTCAAAGTTCTGGCGCTGTTCCTCGCTCGCCAACCGATTAATCAACTTGCCACCGTGGGGGGCAATGCCAGCTTGCAGCTTAGTCAATGTAATTTACACTCCCTTGCGTTCAGACCTTACATTCAAGATTTAATCCTAGCCCGGCGGGTGGGCGAACCCAAGGGTTCTCCAGTGATTTCACGTAATCTATGTATCCTGCGATCGCTGAGACGGGAGACCCACAAAAAGCCCTCCCGCGCAATGGGGAGGGCTTCCAGATCCAGCAAGGTAACCTGCTGCAAAGCTTAGGTCAAAAAAGATTAGGCTTTCTGGCTCTTGGCCATGGATATTCCTGAGGTTTATCCCCCCAGGAATATCGCTTGGGGAGATGACCTAAGCCTCTTCAACCACGCCATAGAACACGCCGCGAATCTTCACATCCACCGCAGCTTTGCCGCCCATGTCCGTGTCAGAGGGCTGTACGCACTCAAAAATGCCAGAGATTTCTCCCGTGCTACTGTCCACTTTGGAAACCAGCATGGACATATGGCCCGTGCCGGTGACATAGCGCTTGACGTTCTCCTTGCGGATCTCTTCATCATCCGCCATGGAAGGAATAGCCACAGCGCTGTCATAGCCCGTGGTCAGACCTCGGCCCTTGGGATCCAAGAAATTCGAGGTGCGATAGGACGGCACACGATAGTCTCCCTCAAAGTCCGTGGAGGTCGTAATGGCAGTAGTCGGCTCACTGGTCTTTGCCTTGAGCCCCTTAACCGTGAACAGGAAAGGAAATTCTTCCCCCGCTGGCAGCAACACCGTATTGGCCTGGAAATCCATCCCAGCTTGCTCCAAAAAGCTCAAGGTTCCATCGCTATTGAACTTGAGCGGACCACTGACCTGATCGAGGGTCGAGGTGTAGCGGGTCAGGCTTTTGCCTGGGACAAACCTGGCCTCAGCTCGTTTGCTGACCGGCTCCTGCTTGACGAAATACTCCAGGGGCTCGATGCACAGAGACCTGAGTTCATAGGAACTGCCTTTGTCTAGGGAAATGGATCCCCGCACCGTTTGCTCAATCTGGGGGCAGCTATTGGCCAAGCCCGTATTGACGATGTCGTCGTAGGTCACCCCTTTCGGCACAGCCTGGGCCGCGTCACTAAACAGAGTGACAGCGAACAGACCTAGGGCACAAACCGCCCCGATAAAAGCTCGAAACCGCATATTAGACCTCAAAAAGCGCTTCTTGTTGATATCAAACCCTGCCATTGGTAGCCAGGAGACCGCTGAGCAAGATGCAGCCGCAGCCCCCAGCCTCAAAATAGGACCATGTAAATGATCTAATTCTCTATGAC
>JAAUQQ010000461.1 GCA_012032745.1 Synechococcales cyanobacterium RM1_1_8 | reverse complement strand
TCAGGGCGAGCTTCATGTCTTCCTGGCCAATGACGGCGGTGAAGGGAAAACGGCGCGGCGGGTGGGGGAGGCGGTTGTCACGGAAGGTATAGGGGGAATAAAGGTATAGGGGGAATAAAGGGAGAGCTCAAGAAAACAGCTTAAAGGCGTTTGTTATGGGTCTGCGATCGCCATCTATCATTTTGCCACAGTGCCTCGGCCTGGGCGTCTCGGCTTGGGCAGTTGCTGGGCGGTTTTAGCTTGGAATCAGAGGTCCGTCCCCTAGGCAAGAACGCCCGTACCAGAATGCCCCCACTAGGCTAAAATGACAGGGCTAGAGCCTCTGTACCGCTGCTCGACCCAGGATTGCTTTAGCCCCCTAGGGTGATTTTTGACACCATGCCCACGCGCCCCGCTGAGATTCGCGCCCTGTTGCAGCTCAAACAGGCAGACTTTCAAGATTTTGATAGCAGCACCCTGGGGCTGCTCCAGCAATACCGAGCCGCCTTCAAGGACTTGGCCCGGTTTTATGGCCCCCAGTCTGAAGACCCAGAATCGGCCCAGCCAGAATCGGCCCAGCCAGAACCGGCCCTGATTGAAGCACCCGGCCCAGCCTCAATCCACTCCTTTCCCCACCGCTGGCAGAACCGCGAGGAAAGCTTTGCCTGGGTGCGCCAGGTTTTGACCGGCGTGCGGACGTTTGCGGTGGATGGCTCCCAGATCTATCCCAGCAAGGATATTTCCATTCCCGTGGCCCTGGTACAGATTGGCTGGTTTGAAAACCCCCACCACAGCGATGGCACCTACGAAAAAGACATTCGCCTCGACCTGATGACGCCCCTAGAGCTGCGGGAGTTTAAGGGGGAAATGGTGGATCGCCAGGTGAACATGCGCCGCTTCCAGATGGAGACCCAGCGGCTCGTGGAATATATCGAAGAGCACGAACGGGATGACCAATGTTTGGTGCTGTTCATGGTTCTTTGGTGGCGACATTTTCCGAGGTGTTTGATCAAGAGGCCCAGGCGTTCTATGTGGATTGTCTGGTGCGGCTGCTGGAGGCCAGCGATCGCTGCCAAGTCCCCCTCGTAGCCTACATCGACACCTCCTATGCCTTGGACCTGCTCACCCTGCTCCAGCGCTGCTTCCAACTACCGCCCCTCAGCTCCGCCCAAGATGCCCAGTTGGTGAATGGGCTGCTGAACTGGGGCGATCGCACCCCCCTATTTCGCTGTCAGCGGGAGATCCTCAGCAAGCTCTACGGCCCTTTCAAAGATCAAATCGACTACACCTACCTCAAAACCAACGATGGCTACCCAGCCCGCCTAGAGCTACCCGCCTGGATTCACGCCGCCGGTCGCCTGGAACAGGTGCTGGACTGGGTGCGGGGCGAAGTGGTAATCGGCGGCGGCTATCCCTACGGCATCGAAACGGCGGATCAGGTAGCAGTGCTGCGCCAGGACGATCGCAATGCCTTCTACCGCATCCTCCAGGATTGGTCCGAACAGGAGGGTCTGGAGATGCGGCTCTCCCGCAAAATGGTCAGCAAGGTGCGGCGACGCTAGGCCCGCAGCATCGGCAAGGCTTTCCCGAATCTCCTGAGACCTAGCGGCTGAGCTGGCTAGACCAATGCATAAACACCAGAGAGAGCGCGATCGCCCCCCCCATCACCGACATCCAAGCCCAACCCCGCACCCACTTACGACACCATCGCCAGACCACCACACAAAAACTCAAGGGCAACAGCACCCCCAGCTCAATCAGCAAATTGCGATAAAAACGAATATCGCCCAGATCCATTGCCCCGGTGCTGGGCAGCAACTCCATCGGCAAGCTAAAGCCAACCTGACTCAGGGGCCACAGCAGCGGCAGACCGCCAATGCCCATGGCCAGATCCAAGACCAGGTGAGACAGCCCCGCCAAACTGGCCTGGAGACCGAGATTGAGCAACTCTGGCTTGCGCCAGCCCCGCCAGGCCAGCACCAAAACCGTCACCAGGGGCAGAATCTGACTGGCTAAAATCGAATGGGTGGGGCGCAGGCCAGCTTGACCCTGGAACCAGGGAACCCAGTCGCCCAGGGCGGGGGCCCAGGCGATCGCCACCAGCCAGGCCAGCCAAGGAAGGCGATCGCGCAGCCATTGCAGCCGAGAGGCCTTGCTGAGCTGGGCAATTTGTAGCTGATGGCGGGGATGGAGGGCGAGGTAAATGGTCAGGGCGGTGAGGCCATGGCCGACAAAGGAAGACATGGCAGCGGTAGCAGCGTTCTATGGCCCCTACTCTAACGGATTGAGGGGGGCTGACCAAACAGTGTTATGGGGAAAAATGCAACATAACTGGCTGGGGTTGCCAGTTATGGGCAATTCCCAGTATTGCTGGGGCTTTAGGATTCCTTCGCCGCTTGGACAAATTGGGGATCGATCAGGCCCGCCACTTGGGCTTCATCCAGGGGCGAAGGAATGGCCCCCTGCTGGGCCAAAAACTCACTTAGCAGCAACATGCTTTGGCGCAGCGATCGCCCCCCCGTCTGATTGACCAACATCGCCTGGTTCAGCGCCAGGGAAATCAACTCCACCTGGGCCAACTGCTCGGCCACCTCTGCCGCCGTAATCCCCAAGCCAGCGGCAATCAATCGCTCGGCTTCCTTCGGCTCAGCCTTAATCAACGCCTGGGCCTCGACCAAACTATCGACAAACGCCTGAATCTTGTCAGGGTACTGGGCCACAAAGCGGGGCTGAAACAAATAGACATCCATGATGGCCGTCGGCAACGCCGCGCTGTCTAGAAAAATCCGGCCCTGGGGCTGAGCCTGGTCCGCCTCGGACAAAAACGGCTCATAGGTGACAGCAATCTCGACCGTGCCATCTGCATAGGCCTGGGCAGCGGCATCGGCGGGCAGGTTCACTAGTTCGATGTCATTGATCGTGAGGTTGGCCTTTTCCTTCAGCGCTTGCAGCAGCAAATAATAGCTGGCTCCCCCTGCATCCACCGCCACCTGACGCCCCTTAAAATCGGCGACATCCTTAATCCCATCCCGCGCCAAGATACCATCGCTGCCAGCGGAAGCATCGGCCACCATGACAATGCGATAGCCCACGCCCCTCGCCGCCTGGGCCACGGCTTCGGGGTTGGTCGCCGCCTGGGCGGTGAGGTTACCTGCGGCAAAACTAGCCAGGGCATCGGCCCCGGCCCAAAATTCCTTGGCTTCGACAACGACATTGCGTCGGGCAAACAGGCCCTTGCCTGCAGCCACGTAGAACGGGGCATAGCCGATCCAGGGCACCAGCCCCAAGATGATGCTGTCGCTGGGGCGGGTTGGGGTGGGGGGATCCGGCGGGGCCGGTTTGCCCAGGGAGACCCAGGGAGGCAAGCTGTCGCAGCCCTGGAGCCCGAGACTTCCCACCAAGCCAGTGAGAAGCCAGAGCGCCTGTCGCCGGGTGAAAGCTGAGGGTAGGTCATGGGGCGATGGAAACAGGATCAAAATAGTAGACCGCATTTTGAGGTCATCG
>JAAUQQ010000047.1 GCA_012032745.1 Synechococcales cyanobacterium RM1_1_8 | reverse complement strand
GATTCTGACAAGTGCTTGATGCCTGAGAAGAAGCCGGAATGAAATACTTCGGCGAGTTTGTAAAGGCGATTAAATTATGTCTTGGAAAAGATAATGACTAAGAAAAAGGGTAGTCCACCTTTGTAAAGGATAGAGAAAAAGGCTTGATCGTGAAGGACATACCTGGTCAAGGTTCTGCGTGATGGCGACTATTCTTCATCCTTCACGAAATAGCGCTACCTAATTTTTCAATAGATCCGTCGCCGACAGCCGCGCCCCCCTGGCAGGCAAGAAGGCTAACGCCCCTTCACGGACCAAGAGCGCCGGGGCTGCCAGGGCTGGCGAGTCTCAATCGGATCGGGCTGGGCATATTTTTGCAGGAGGTAATCCCCCAGTTGTTCTCCTTCAAACAGGGCGCGATCGCAGGGCGGCGGCGGATTGTCGATCCAGGGCAGCAGCTCTTGCAGCTCTAGGCAAAACTCCACCCCAGCCGGTTTGACGCTGTGGGCAAAATAGAGCTGATGGTTGTCCACATGCTCCCCATATTTGGACAGGCGCGGCAGCAGGATAAAGGGCACCTGGCTCTTGGCCAACATGCGGGCTGAACCATCGCCCGCATGGGAAAGGACAAGGCGCGATTTGAGGATGCGCTCTCGAATGTCTGGCAGGGTGACGATGGGCACCGCCGTCACCAAGGGATGGGCCATCACGGCGGTCGCATCGCTAGCGCCATGCTGCAAGAAAACCGGCTCATCCAGCAGCCCATTCTCCAACAGCGCTTGGAGCCACTGAATCGGTCGATTGAAGGGATAAGGGCTCGTTCCGAGGGTGATGGTTAACAAGTTTTGGCACTCCTGAGCAACAGCAAACATCTCGGTGGCCGCGATCGCAAACTCGCGCGGCATCGCAGCGGCAAAAGCAGATGACAGTCCCTAGGAATGGGTGGCAATTCCACGGAACTCGGCGCGAGTATAGCGATCGCATAACTGGGGCGACTGCACGTAGAACTCCGAGGCTAGGGGATAGACCAGCCGACCAGAGAGGCTCAGATCCGCCACTCGGGAGATACATTCAACAAACAGGAAGCGAATGCCCAGCAGCCTGGCGGCGATCGCCACACTCACCGCCAAACTGGCCCCTGTGGAAACGACGACATCCGGTCGCTCACGCCAAAGGATGGCCACCACCCCAGGCAGGTTTTTCAGAAACGTCGTCAGATCTCTGGGGGCTTGGAAGGGCAGCCAGTGGACGGATTCACCGCGATCGCTCAGCCACTGGGTATCTCCCTTGGGATCGGTGATCCAGGTTCGCTCATGCTCCTGCCAAAAGGCTTCCAGGGCTCTCATGGTGGCAAAGTGGCCGCCAGAAGTACAGGCCAGCAATAGTTTCATGGCTTTAATGCTCCTTGCAGTGATGGGGGGATTGGATAGGGTTTCTTGATTTGAAGTGGATCTGCTTGAATCCTCAAACAGCCTGGATCCTCAAGCAGCCTGGATCCTCAAGCAGCCTGGATCCTCAAGCAGCCTCTCAAGGGCAACCCAGGACGTTAATTTAGTTTTAAGCTGCTGCTAGGTCGAGCGTCGCAATTGCATCACCTAAGACAGTAGTCGGACGAAGGCCCAGCGATCCAGAGTTTTTACGGAGGGCTTAATCAGAACTTTATATATTGCCCGGAACCTTGTTTTTTATCGCGAAAAATTCTTAGAAATTCCCGATTTTCAAAAATCCGTGGTTTTTTCCTTAAGATATTTTTGATTACTCAGTAATACTGAAACTAGGCTGACAGCCAACTCCACAATCGCAATTCTTGCAGTATAAAATAGTTTTTCTAGTGGGCCTAGGCATCGGTTTCTCCCCCTCTTTCTGGGTAGTAGAGAGACTTCAATCCGTCCCTCTGCCCTCTGCTGTTGTTTCTGTGGTGGGATGAGATGGGCGATCTCGGTGCAATCAGATACTCAGAATGGCGGTTCCCAGTGAAAAGCGCTGCCCAACCTTGAGGTATTTATTCAGGTTCCGTACTCCCTGGAGGCTCACCGCAACGGCACGCCGGATAGAACAGCACTAACAATTTCTTCCCCAAAATATTAATAAATATTTCGAACAGGTTTTGCATCAATCTCTTACATAAACCTCTGACTAGAGGTTATTGCGGATCTGCCACGGACGGGTCAGCAGCCATGAGCCGAGCCTTCAGCTCCGTCGCCGTCAGATCCTGGGTCCAATATTCCACCAGCCCCTGGCCCAAGGCCCAAGCTTGATCCACCACGGTTGAGCGCTCCGGTGCTGCCCGAAACAGGGGCCAAAGCTGAAGCAGATCAAACTGTAGGGGGCTGGCCCCCGGCTGTAGCAGTAGGAAGAGGTCATAGGCCATTTGCAACTTGCCCAGGACCACGGGCAGTTGCTCCACGGGCACCTGTTGTGCCAGCACCATGGCCAGGGCGGGGGAGCCGGTGGTCAGGGTAGAGATGAATTGGAGGACGGGGCTTTTGAGTAGGGCGGTGAGGCCCTGGGTCGTGGCCATTTGCAGGCTGTAGCGATCGATGATTTTGGCGGCGGCGGCGGCGCGGGCCTCTTGGTTGCGCAGGAAGCGGGCCAGGCGGAGCTGTTTGGTGGGGCTGAGGCTTTCGATCAGGGTGAGGGAGAGGTTGTCGATGTTCCAGGCGCTGCGGGTTTCGTTGCCGATGACATCGCCAGTGACGACGGGGAGAACGCCGTCGCATTGGTTCCCTAGTTGCTCCTGGCGATAATTCGTCGCCTCGCGGATAGATTTTTCCTTGGGCCGATCGCCCCATTGCCAGTCATAGGGCGGCTGCCATTCTCGGATGGGGCGGAGGCGATCGACTTGGGTGACGATGGCGATTGCAGGCAAATCACGGACGGTCTTCTTCAAGTCCATCAAAAAGTCCAGATCCATCTGCAAAGCCGGGTCTGGGGCGGGGGTGACCAGCAAGAGCAAATCCGCCTCCGCCGCGTAGTCCAGCACCAACTCCCGCAGATCACCCCGCGCCACCTGTTCATAGCCCGGCGTGTCCCAGAGGGTGAGGGCTTCGCCGGTCGGGAGCTGCCAGTCGTAGCGTCGGATTTTGTCGGTGTTGGGCAAGACATCCACCTCGGCCTTGTCCGCCTGGAAGAGGCTGTTGATCAGGCTGCTCTTGCCCGCTCCGGTGCGGCCCACAAGGAGAATGGTGATGGGCTTTTGGGCGATCGCCGCCACCGGGTCAGCCTGGTCGAGGAGCTGCTGGAGGGTTTGGGTTTTGGCGGTGGGCAGGTCTGGAGGGGCCGGGGCGAAGGTTTCGATCGGCAGCGTGTCGCCACTGTAGAGGGCGATCGCCTGCTGGCACAGGTTCCGCAGCGCCGCCTCCCGCAGCAGGTTGGCCAGGTTGCCCACGAGCTGCTGACTGGCCTGTTGGTTGTACTGACGACTGGCGGTGCGCGCCACCGCCGCTGCCGGGTTAAACACCCACTGGGCCCACTGCCAAGCCTTGAGCAGCTTACGGGCGCTGGGCTCTAGTTTACGATACATCTCATAGCCCTCATAGGCTTGGCCCACGGTCATGCGGTTGAGCACAGGGGAGAGCTTTTGCATCCACTGATCCATATCGTCGGTGGTGCCGCGAATCAGGCTGTAGGCTTGGGGGATGTAGATATTGAGCAGGGGGTATTTGACTTCGGGATGGTAGACGCGGGAGACCTCGGTGACGACGGCTTGGCAGCGTTTGGCAAAACAGCCGAAGTCTTCCCAAATGGGGGGATCGGTCTGGCTGTCGCTGAGGATGGTTTGGAGGGCGGTTTCGATGCGCTGGCTGGCTTCTCCAGCGGGCAGGGCGTCCCTTTCTTCGGCGGTGGCTTCTAGCTCTTGGTTGATTTCCTGGCGGACATCGGCGATCGCCGCTTCCATTTCCGCAAAGGGCGATCGGGTCCACTTGACCAGCAAAAAGCGCCAGCCCACCAGGGCCAGGCTAAACACCGCCCAGATCCAGCTCACGCCCCAGGCGTGGATTTGGCTGCCTGCGGCGATCAGGATGAAGCCGATGACGAAGACCAGGGGCAGGACTAGGACGGCGATTTGCCAGCGTTGGAGGCGCAGCATAGGGGTGAGGGATGGGGGGCTTTAGCAGTCTAGCGCGGGCTAAATTGTGTCTCCTGTCTTGATTATGGAGTTATAACTACTTCTGGTGTATGGCTTAGGAGCAAAAAAAGCGTGCCCTTCTGGAAAGTAAAAAAACACCAGAGCCGGAATACGCCATGAGTCAAGATAATCTAGTTGAGTTCAAAACACCAGCGAGTTCAGCGAGCTTCAATGATAGGCTCCCAGCTCCATCACCAGTAGCCCCTGAAAATCAGCAGTATTGAAAGATACTCGACAACCTTCTAGAATGTTTTAGACAGGATGCTGCCAAATCTAACTAATTGTTATTCGTGAAGATTATTCATACCCATATCGCTGGAGTTACTCTCCTAGAGCCCAAAGTCTTCGGTGACGATCGCGGCTTTTTCTTCGAGAGCTTCAACCAAAAAGACTTCCAAGACCAACTCAACATTGAAACCAGCTTCGTCCAGGACAATCACTCCCGCTCTGCCCAGCACGTCCTCCGGGGCCTCCACTACCAAATCCAACAGCCCCAAGGCAAACTCGTCCGCGTCATCCAGGGCGAAATCTTCGATGTCGCCGTAGACATCCGCCAGGGCTCCCCCAGCTTCGGCCAATGGATTGGAGAATGCCTCAGCGCCGAAAACAAAAAACAGCTCTGGGTGCCCATCGGTTTCGCCCACGGTTTCCTTGTCCTTTCCGAAACCGCCGAAGTCCTCTACAAAACCACCGACTACTACGCCCCCCAGCACGAACGCTCGATTCGCTGGGATGACCCCGACATCGGAATTGACTGGCCCCTAGCCGGAGCAGAACCCATGCTTTCAACCAAAGATGCCGCTGCTGTTAACCTAGTCGAGGCAGAACGATTCGAACTTGCAGCGGTGAAGTGAGCTTTCTGCTCAGGAAAATATCCATTGCACTTGACCTAAACTAAAACTCATTTCTATGAAAAAAATTCTCCTCCTAGGTCGTAATGGCCAAGTGGGACAAGAGCTTGTCCCACAACTCCAGCCCCTCGGAGACCTGGTTTCTCTAGGCCGTGATCAACTCAATCTCAGCCAACCCGAACAGGTCCGCACCGCCCTGCAAACGCTCCAGCCCAGCGTCATCGTAAATGCTGCGGCCTACACCGCCGTGGACAAAGCCGAGTCCGAGCCAGAACTCGCCCAGGCCATCAACGGCACGGCTCCGATGGTGTTGGCCCAGACTGCAGCGGCGATCGGTGCCCAGCTAATCCATATTTCCACCGATTATGTCTTCGATGGCCAACACCATCGCCCCTACCGCGAAGACCATGCCACCGCTCCCCTGGGAGCCTATGGCCGATCTAAGCAGCAGGGCGAACAGGGCATCTGCGAAAGCGCAGCCCAGGCCATCATCCTCCGCACCGCCTGGGTCTACGGTGCAAAGGGCCACGGCAACTTTGTCAAAACCATGCTGCGGGTCGGCGCAGAGCGCGAAGAAATCCGTGTCGTCGATGACCAAATTGGCACTCCCACCTGGTCTCACGACATCGCCCAGGCCATCTGTGGTCTGATTCAAACCACCCCGCTGGAGAGTCAGCCCGGCACCGAAATCTATCACTTCACCAACAGCGGTGCTGCCAGTTGGTATGACTTCGCCGTTGCCATCTTTGAAGAAGCCGAACAGTTGGGCTACCCCCTCAAGCTGCGACGGCTGATGCCGATTACCACGGAGGAATATCCCCTCCCGGCCCCCCGCCCATCCTACTCCGTCCTCTGTAACCAAAAGATTCGCCAGCGACTGAGCACTCCAGCACAGCATTGGCGACCGGCTTTACGTAAGATGTTGGGGGAACTGCTACAGCGATGATTCCGTGATTACTTGGCGATCGCAAGCCCATCAACCGCAAACGATACCTATACTTCTACTTCTATACTTCCTATGAAAGCCCTTATCCTCTCCGGCGGCAGCGGCACTCGCCTGCGCCCCATCACCCACACCGGAGCCAAGCAGCTCGTCCCCGTCGCCAACAAACCCATCCTTTGGTACGGCATTGAAGCCATTGTTGCCGCAGGGGTCACTGAAATCGGCATCATCATCAACCCAGAAACCGGTGACGAAATCCGCCGCAAAACCGGCGATGGCAGCCGCTTCGGCGCACAAATTAGCTACATTGTCCAAGACCAGCCCGCTGGCCTGGCCCATGCTGTTAAAGTTGCCCAGCCCTTTCTGGGGGATGCGCCCTTTGTCATGTATCTGGGCGACAACCTGGTTCAAAGTGACTTGAATGGCTTCATTAATCAGTTCAAGACCCAACAGCTAGATGCCCTCACGCTGCTCAAAGCGGTTGAGAATCCTTCAGCCTTTGGTGTTGCCACAGTGGACAGCCAGGGTCGCGTTCTCCAGTTAGTTGAAAAACCGAAAGATCCACCCTCTAATCTGGCCCTAGTTGGAGTTTATCTGTTCTCCAGTGCAATCCACGGGGCCATTGATCAAATCGAACCCTCTCCCCGAGGCGAATTGGAAATTACCGATGCAATTCAAAAGTTAATTGATTTGAAAAATCCTGTTGCAGCCTTTCGTCTGGAAGGTTGGTGGCTCGACACGGGCAAAAAAGATGATCTACTCGAAGCCAATCAGATTGTCCTGGATGCTTTCCCAAATTCAACGATGCTGGGCACCATTCAGGGCGATACCCGGATTAACGGTCGCGTCCATGTTGGCAAAGGCTCTAAAATCATCAATTCCACCATCCGTGGCCCGGTTTCCATTGGCGAGAACTGCCACATCGAAAACTGCTTCATTGGCCCCTACAGCAGCATTGCTAATCACGTTTATCTATTGGAAGCCGACCTGGAGCATAGTGTTGTTTTAGAAAAGGCTCGCATTGAAGGCATTCACCAGCGCATTGTGGATAGTTTGATTGGGGAACGGGTGACGCTGAAGGCGGCGGCGCGACGGCCCAAGGCGCTGCGGTTTATGGTGGGCGATGATAGCACCATTGAATTGACCGGGCTTTGAATTGAACTCAAGCTTGGGGTTGACTGCGTGACTTCAATTTTAACTGGCCCGACCTTGACTGGCTCGATCTTTAACTGGCCCAATCTTTCTCTCTCTCCACCATGGCAAATCACTTCCCCCAGACGCTGTTGATCACGGGCGGCGCAGGCTTTATCGGCTCCAATTTTGTACAGCACTGGTGCGGGCAATATCCTGGCAGCCGCGTGATTGTGCTGGATGCCCTCACCTATGCGGGCAATCGCAGCAGCCTGGCGAATCTGGAAACAGGCCAGGCCAATCTGCGGTTTGTCCAGGGCGATATTGGCGATCGCTCCCTCCTCGATCGCCTGCTCGCCGAAGAACAGGTGGAGGCGATCGCCCACTTCGCCGCCGAATCCCACGTAGATCGCTCCATCCTCGCCCCGAGGCCTTCATCCAAACCAACGTCGTTGGCAGCTTCACCCTGCTCGAAGCCTTTCGCCAGCACTGGCAGGCAGCGGGCCAGCCCGACCACTACCGCTTCCTCCATGTCTCCACCGATGAGGTCTATGGCAGCCTCGGACCGGATGACCCCGCCTTCAGCGAAACGACGCCCTATGCGCCCAATAGCCCCTACTCGGCCTCCAAGGCCGGTAGCGATCACCTGGCTCGGGCCTACTTCCACACCTACGGCCTGCCGACGCTGATCACCAATTGCTCCAACAACTATGGTCCCTACCACTTCCCGGAAAAGCTGATTCCGTTGATGTGTATCAACATCTTGCTAGGCAAGGCTTTGCCGGTCTATGGGGATGGGCAGAATATTCGCGATTGGCTCTATGTGGGCGATCATTGCGATGCCCTGGCCACGGTGCTTCAGCGGGGCCGCCCCGGCGAGACTTACAACATTGGCGGCAATAATGAGGTCAAAAATATTGATCTCGTTTACAAACTGTGCGATTTGATGGATGAGCTGGCCAGCGAATTGCCCATTCGGCCCTCCCGAGAGCTGATTACCTTTGTTCAGGACCGGGCAGGTCACGATCGCCGCTATGCGATCGATGCCAGCAAAATCTCCAGGGAGCTGGGCTGGCAGCCGCAGGAAACCGTTGAAGGCGGTCTGCGAAAAACGGTGGAATGGTATCTGGCCCGTGGGGATTGGTGGCAGCCGCTGCTGTCGGCGGAATATCAGGCCTACTATGGGAAAGTCTATGGCAAAATCCATGGGTGAGGCGGCTAGCCGCTCACGCCCCAAGACTAGTGGCTAAATCCTCCAGCCATTTTGCAAAGTCATTAATATCTTGATCAACTTGTTGCCAAACAGCTGGATATTTGGACAGCAGTTGGGCAATTCGCTCATCATCCAGCTCAAACCCATAGAGATTGCGAACGATATGGCGAAACCCTAGAAATTCTTGCAGTTGACGGGCGGTTTTAGGGCGGATCACCGCTGGGCGCTCTTCCCTCACGACGGTCATTCGATCTAGCAGACGCTTGGGCCAATCACTGCTGGCAGGAACACCCCTATTTAACTCGATCGCCACCAATCTGAAGATTCGCTCACAGCCCGTATAAAAGTCATGTAACTTCAGCGCCGCGCTTTCGCAAAACAGGGGAGCCCAGCAGCAACCCAAATACAATCACCTGGGTTGCCCCCCTGGGGTGAACCCAGGCTTTGGAGCGCTAGCCTGGGGTCGGATGGCCGGGCTGGGTCGCCCGCAGCTTCTCGCTAAAAAAGCCCATGGTCATGGCAAATTGCGAGAGAAAAAATAACCCCGAAAGGCCCCATTGAAAGGCCGTTTTCCCTGGCGCAGCGGATAGAGCAACAAATTGATATAGAAAGCGAGGGGTTCCACTTTGATCGCCTGGGCGGCACGCTGGGCACGAATGCCGTGGAAATGGTAGGCCCCACGGCCATAGCTGAAATGTTGTTTCCAGAAACTCCGCAGCGTCAAGTCATGGGCGTGGGAAATTTGCATCTCTGGGGCATAGATCAAGGGGTTGCCCTGTTGGAGCCAGCGATCGCACAGCTCCCGATCCTCCGAGGCGATGCGCAGCTTGGCATCAAATCCGCCGATTTGCAGGTAATTCTGCTTAGACAGGGCCATGTTGTTGGAGGTAAAAAAACTAATGCCCCGATCCTGGCCGTGGTAGTAGCTGTAGAGATAATCGATCAACTGCTGGGAGGCGGAGGAATAGAGGTTGTCGGTTAGGGCATTGAGCACATGGCCGCCGATCAAGGCCTCCGGGTTGGCCTGGAGCCGCGCCGCCGCCTGGCTCAGCCAGTCGAGGTGGGGCATACAGTCATCGTCGGTGAAGGCGAGGTAGGGGCCTTGGGCCGCTTCGACGCCGCGATTTCTGGCCGAGCCGGGGCCGCCGTTCTCCTGGCGGATTAGCTGGATGGCGAGGGCATCGGTCTGGGGGGAGTCCCCGTCATGGGCCGGGCTATTATGGGCCGAAACAATGTCATCCAGGGCCTGGGCACCGCCATCATCCACGACGATGACTTCAAATCGATCCCTGGGATAGTCCAGGGCGGCCAGGGACTGGAGGCAGTTGGCGAGCTGCTGGGGGCGGTTGTAGGTGGGGATGATGATGGAAAAGAAGGGGGCTGGGGTCATGGCAGATCTGTAGATCTATGGATGGGGACTGTCAAGACGGGCGGTCCAATCCAAGCGGATTGCTAGAATGGCGCTCTAGTCGATTGCTAATGTTGATTGCTAATTTAGCTGGCGCTGCCCCTGGCACTGGTTTTACTCTAGATCGAATAAAGCTGGTCTGAAGTTTTGCAGCCCTGGTCTCACTGCCCAGGCGTTTCTGCAAACCTTTCCTGACCTCCCTCCATTCGCTCAGTTAAATGTACAGGCCATCCCCCAGCCAAGCCTGAATGGGCATTATGGTATCAGCGCCCATTAGAGTCGATGACATCGCCATGGCAGTACCACCGTCAGCAGAAAAACCATGCTCACCCCACCCGCCTGCTTTGATTGAAGGGGCCATCAAAAAAGAGGCCATTGGAGGAATCATGACAGGGACAGTTGGTGAAGGAGCCCTGGAAGGGGCGATCGCCCGCGCCGCAGCCCGCCAGGCTGGGGTGGCCGTTTCGATTACCGTTTCGATTATTGTGCCCACCTGCGATCGCCCAACTGCCCTCCGGCGCTGTCTCACCCACCTGCTCGCCCAGGAAATTGACTGCGCCTACGAAATCATTGTGGTTGACAACAAGCCCCAAACCCAGCGCCTCGAAGCGCTGCGCCAGGACTTCCCTGGGGTGAGTTTCCTAGAAGAACCCAAGGCAGGCTCTTCCTACGCCCGCAACCGAGGCATCTTACAGAGCCAGGGCAGCCTCTTGGTCACGGTGGATGACGATGTGGTGGTGCCCCCCGGCTGGCTGGCGGAACTGATTGCTCCCTTCGAGCGCCCGGAAATTGCCATTGTCACCGGCAACCTCTTGCCCCTGAGCCTGGAGCAGGAGACGGAGCAATTGTTTGAAACCTACTGTGGTTTGGGGCGTGGCGAGCAGAGTTTTGAAATCGATGGCGAGTGGTTTCGCCAATCCAAGGAAGCGGTGCGGGCCTGGGAGTTTGGGGTGACGGCCAATTCTGCCTACCGGGCCAGTCTATTTCAAGATCCCAGGGTGGGCTTACTGGAAGAAACCCTCGGCGCTGGCACGCCCGTGGGCGGGGCGGAGGATCCCTATTTGCTGTACCGGGCGCTGCGGGCGGATTACGTCTTGCGCTACCAGCCAGCGGCTTGGGCCTGGCATGAACATCGCCAAACCCGCAAGGCCCTGGTCCGGCAGCTTTATTTCTACAGCACCAGCGCTTCGGCCTACCACCTGACGACGCTGATTAAAGATGGCGATCGCCGCGCCATCCGCGAGCTGCTGCTCAACCTGCCCCTCTACTACCTCAAGCGTTTTCTCCTCTCCGCCCTGGGCCGCCAGGACTACCCGGTGGACCTTGCCTACAGCGAGCTGATCGGCTACTGGCTGGGGCCTTGGTGCCTCTGGCGCTCCTACCGGCGCGTGGCAAAACTGGGCCGCAGCCGGGCTTCTGGGGAGGCGCAAGCGGGCCAGGGTCACGCTCCATCTCCAGTCGCCCGACCCTCCGTCGCCCAACCCCCAGCCGTACAGCCCCCAGCCGTGCAGCCCCCCAGCCGTGAAGCCCTCCAGCCGTCCAGAGTCCCAGTAGGCTCCCGGCTGAACCCATCGCCGCCATCTAAAAACCATGCCCGCTTTTCACCCCCCCTAGCCAAAGCCTTTGAAGCCGCCCGGCGCTTTGGTCCCTGGCGCTGGGTGCTGGCCCTGGGCTGGTTCAACCTGCTGGCCCTAGTGCTGCCCCGAGCGGCCTGGGTCAAGCGCGACCAAGGCCGCGCCCTAACCGGCCAGCAGGCCTGGGATCGAGCAGAAGCGGCCTGCCGCCGCGCCACGGCCTTGGCTCCCCAGGATGCCACTGCCCATCTGGCCTTGGCGGAATGTTTCATGGCCCAGGAGCGCTGGGCCGAGGCGGAGGAGCCCTGGGCCAAGGCGCTGGGACTCGCGCCGGAGAACCCCTGGTGTCACTACATGCAGGCCCGCCTGCGGATCGGTCAGGGCCAAGCGGCAGCGGCGGTTCCTGCGGCCAGCTTTGCCCTAGCCAGGACGATAGCGTCTCCTGGTTTCACTACGGCCTGGGGGAGGCCCTGTTCAAGGCGGGCCAGGGGGCGGCGGCGATTCCCCACCTGGAGCGCGCGATCGCCCTCAATCCAGGCTTCCCCTGGGCCTATTACTATCTGGGGCTGGCGCTCCTAGAAGAAAATGATCATGGGGCGGCGATCGCCACCTTCCAGACAGGCCAAATCAAAACGGGCCAAATTAAGACAGTCCAACTGAAGACAGTCCAACTGAAGACAGGCCAACTGAAGACAGGCCAGACCTTCACTGAAGGCGATAGCCTCCAAAATGGCCTGGCCTATGCCCAATTCCTCCAGCAGCAGGACCAGCGCCTGCGGGACTATTGCCAAGCTCGCGATCGAGAGCGCGAAGGCTCCGCTCGGCATCGCCAAAAGCAAGTGAATCCAGACCAGGCGAATCCAGACCAAACCACTCCAAACCAGACCCATCAGCGCCTCGACATTCTTCTGATCACCCCCTATCCGATCTACCCGCCCCAGCAGGGAGCCGCCACCCGCATGTTCCACCAGGCCAAGGCCCTGGCGAAACACCATCGTTTGGCAATCACTTCCCTGATCTCCGCCCCCGAGGAGCACCGAAGTGTGGCAGACCTAGCGGACCACTTCGACCTGGTCTTGGTGGCGCTCATGGGAGACATGGATCCCGCTGTCAATTCCGCCGCTGATTTTGCCGTCGCTCCGCCCAGCTCGATCCAGAAATACAGCAGCCGACGGCTACGGAAGATGTTGACACAACTTCAGGTGGTCAACTTCGACATCGTCTGCTGCGACTTTATCTATATGGCTCAATATATGGATCTATTTCCCCAGGCCTACCGGGTTTTGGGAGAACACAACATCGAATCAGCGCTGTCGCAGCGCATGGCATTGTTGCAGCCTGGGCGGTCTGGGCAATCGGAACAGCCAGAGCAGCCCAAGCGTGATGCCATCGCAGAAGGACATGATGCAACAGAAAACCACGCTACAGAACACGACGCTACAGAACACGACGCTACAGAACAGCAGACAATGCAGCGAGCGGCCCGTGAACTCGCGGCCTACGAAACAGCCCAGTGGCCGCTATTCGACCTGCGAACCACCGTCAGCACCCTGGATCGCGACCAGCTCCAAGGGCGCTGCCCCGGCCTGGAGACCTGGGTGGTGCCCAACGGCATCGACACCCAAGCCAAGCCCCTGCTCGCCAATCACCAGGCCCGGAAGCTGCTGTTCTTCGGCACGCTCAACTATTTTCCCAACATCGATGGAGCGATGTTTCTGGCCCAATCGATCATGCCGCTGATTTGGGCAGTGGAACCCGACCTCAGGCTTTGCATCGCCGGGGCCAATCCTCCCCCCAGCCTGGTGGCCCTGGCCCTGGATCCCCGCATTGAAGTCCTGGCCAATCCAGCGGTGATGGAGGACATCGCCCAGGATTGCCACATTTCCCTCGTGTCCCTACGGGCGGGCAGCGGCACTCGCATCAAAATCCTCCATGCCCTGGCCATGGGCTTGCCGACGGTGTCCACAACGCTGGGCTGTGAGGGCCTGGCGGTGCGCGATGGGGAGGAACTGCTGATCCGCGATGATCCCGCCAGCTTTGCCGCAGCGGTGCTGGAGCTGGAGGGCGATCGCGCCCTCTGGCAGCACCTGCGGAGCCAAGGGCGGGCCTTGGTCGAACAGCAATACGACTGGCAGAATATCTACGCTGACTATGGGAAGCGATTGCTGGAACGATATCGGGAGCGATGGGAGCAGCGATAAGCCCCAGGGCGGCGGTCCAGGGCTCTGGCCCCCCACCCCCAAGCTTTAACAAACTATCTAAAACTGCTACCCTACTGTGCAACAGTCCCTCGGGGAGCGCCATTAGGCGATAGCTAATCCAATCCTGGGGGCAATTCATCCTGAGGTCGGCTAATCCTAGTGCTATTGATTACAGGATTAGTTCCAGTCTGAGCTAGCCCCTCTCCCATTCTCTTCGATGCCATGCCGCGCCTCCCCCTGCTTCTCTCCCCCTTCCTGATTGTTTTCCAGCCCCTAGAACCGCTGTTCTGGATGCTGGTGAACTGGGCGCTGCTGCTGCTGCTGCTGTTCCGCCGACTCTTCCCCGCGCGGATTTGGTGGCTCCAGATCAACCGCTGCAAAGCCCTGGCCAAAAATAAACGCTGGGCCGCAGCGGAGCAGATCTGCCAGGAGGCGATCGCCCTCAACCCCGGAGAAGAATGGGCTCACTCAGGCCTGACCGATTTGCTGATTCAACAGGAGCGCTGGCTAGAGGCCCTGAGCGCCAGCCAAACCGAACTCTGCCTCAGACCCAACGATGCCTGGGCCCACGACCATGCGGGCCGCATTCAAATGGGCTTGGGTCAGAATGAATCCGCGATCGCCCACCTCACCCGAGCGATTGAGCTCGATGGGCGCATCGGCTGGTTCTACTACCACCTGGGCGAGGCCTACGGCAAACTCTCCCAATGGGATGCGGCGGAAGCGGCCCTGGGGCGATCGATAGACTTACTGCCCAATTTCCCCTGGTCTAAATATTATTTGGGGCAAACCTTGCTCGCCCAAGGCAAGCTAGACGATGTGGTTCAGCTATTTGAACGGGCCAAAAAACAGCACCCCAATATTGATTCTTTCAGACAAAATATTGGCTATTTACAATATCTTCAGTTCCAAGATCAGCAGATTGAAACCTACTGTAAAGCCTACCAAGCCCGCAAGGCCGCTCTCCCATCCTCCAGCGTTTCTCGGTCCGCGCCCCTCGACATTTTGATGGTTGCTCCCCAGCCCACCGAACCCCCCAACAGCGGCGGCGCAATTCGAATGCACCACCAAGCTAAAAGCCTGGGGAAAAAACACCATTTGGTCCTCGTAGCTTTCATTTTTGATGCCAAGGACTATGGCATCCATCAAGCGATGGCAGACTATTGTGCCCTGCCCATTGTGGTGCTAAAGGGTGACTATCTGCCCCTGGATTCCGATTGTCCCAACCTGATCCACCTCTATGGCAGCCAGCAGCTCACCCAGATCCTGAAAAAGCTCCAGGCCATTGACTTTGACATCGCCTGCTTCGACTTTATCTATACAGCCCAGTATCGCCATCTGTTTCCCCATGCCTATACAGTTTTGGGGGAGCACAATATCGAATCGGACGTTTTGCGGCGATTTAATCAGCTCAAATCTGCCTCCGTCAACCTCGCCCAGCTCTCCCAGGAAAGCACGGCCATTGATGCCTTTGGGGAGGCCGAGCGGGAGGTGGAATTATTGACAGCCTATGAAGAACGCCTCTGGCCCCAGTTTTCCCTCAGAACGGTGGTGAGCGAAAATGATAAAACTGCCCTAGAAAGCCGCTGTCCCGCTGAGCAAATGGGGGAAACCTGGGTGATTACCAATGGCATTGACACCCACAGTACGCCCTTGTTGCACAACCCAACGGCCCAGAAGCTGCTGTTCTTTGGCACGCTTAATTATTTCCCCAACATCGATGGGGCCTCCTACCTGGTTCAGGAGATTATGCCGCTGATTTGGCAGGAGCAGCCGGAGCTGAAGCTTTGTATTACCGGGCGGCAGCCGCCGGAAACGATCCTCAATTTAGCCCGCCGGGACGATCGCATTCAAGTCATTGCCGATCCAGATACCATTGAGGAAGTCGCCCAGGATTGCTGCCTGTCCCTCGTGCCATTGCGGGTGGGCGGGGGCACCCGTCTGAAGATTCTCCATGCCATGGCCCTGGGTCTGCCCAATGTTTCGACCAGCTTGGGCTGTGAGGGGCTAGCGGGCCAGGATGGGGAACATTTGCTGATTCGGGATCAGCCGGAAGCCTTTGCCCAGGCGGTGTTGCTGCTGCTGCGGGAGCCTGGGCTGTGGGAGAAGCTGCACCGGAATGGGCGATCGCTGGTGGAGGAGCGCTATGACTGGCAGGCGATTTACCAAGATTATGAAGCTCGGTTGGTGGAGGCTTGGCGCTGGGATCGTCAGGCGGGTGCTGAGGGCAAGGTGGGGGTTAATCAACTGGCTAAGCGCGATCGCTAATTGCAGCGACCCATGCTAACGACCTCCCAAACAAAAGACGACCTCCCAAACAAAAGATCAGCCCGCTCCGAAACCGGAGCGGGCTGATCGGCATTGAAAATGGGATTCAAAACAGCATTAATATTTTCAGAATTCCCCAAAATCATCCGGATTAACGTTCCCTGGCGTTTCTACTAAGCTTCAAGGGGGGGGCATGTAAAGCCCAATCTCAAACAAATCTCGGGCTCCGGTGATGCCCTGGCCCACAAACAGCAGCAGCGCCAGGCAGTTGAGAGCAATGTGGATCCGCCGCCAGGTCAGCGATCGATAAATCTCCGGCAAAATCGCCAGGGAGGTAATCATCAACACCGAAGCCACGATGCCGTAGTAATAGTGGGAAATGAACCACTCATTGGTGCGGCGAAAGACACCGTCTTGGAGGCCCAAGATAATCAGACCCGCGCTGGGCAGGGTGGTAAAGGCAATGCGCTGGAGCTGGCCCTGGGCACGGTAGAGACAGGCCAGGGTGGCGATGGTTAAGCCAAACATGGCCAGCACAAAAAACACCTTGAAACGGTCCTGACTCCAAGCCTGGGATTGAATCAGGGCCTTGGTGATCGGATAGGCCAGGCCCACCAGGGAGACACCGACCACGGCCCCCGTGAGCCAGCGTCCGATCTGGACGTGTTCTGCGCCGACGGTGGGCGGAAGTTTGGGTTTCTTAGGAGCAGTGCCGCTGCCGCCTTCAGCGTTGTGGGCCTTGGCTTCGGCGAGCTGAAGCCGCCGCTGGCGCGTTTGCAGGGCATAGTGGACGACGATGCCGATCAGGGGGTAAACGAAGGCAACGGCGATCGCAGGATGGACAATGCGAATCCAGTCAGCAGTGGTCATGGCCAATCAGTCTCGGTTAGTGATCAAAGCAACCCTATCAACGTAGGGACATGGTACTGCCATGTCCGGCCTAGCCCTGTCCAGGCCAAGCACAGGCTGATCTGCGCCAATTTTAACGTCGTAGCCCTAGCCCAGGGGCGCAAAGCCAAAGGTGGCATTGAAGGCGCGACACCAGATCACAGCGGATTGGAAGTCCTGGAGCGAAACTCCGGCGGGAATGGCGTAGCGCTGGGTGCCGTTGGTGCTTTGGAGGCGGCCGAGGCTGATGTAATTCTCTTCGTTGTAGTCGCTGGGGCTGCGATCGCGGTGTAACAAGACAAACAAATCAGGACCATCATCGCTGCGAAAGGCGCTGTCAAATTCCAAATAGCGCTGGCCGTTTTCCATGACAATCTTAGCCATGCCCTCGGTGGGGTGCTCGGCGGCGACAAACTGACCGACCCGGCTCGGCACCGCCGCTAGCTGTGCTGACCCAGGCTGGGCCTGGGATTGGAACTGGGCCATCCCGGCTGGGGAGCTGAGGCTAAACACACCGAGGGTGAGTAGAACGGTGCTGGTGCGATCGCGACAAATGAACGCTGCATGGGAAAACTCCTGGGGTAATAATGCTACGGGTGGGCTGACTCGACCTCAAACGGGTCTAGTAATGGCCCTTGATTACAACTCTATCGACCGGGACAGGACAGCAGATTAGGGCGGCTTAATAGGTTCCTGAAGATTGACTGTGAGTCCCGTGGCCTGGGTTTAGGCTGCTCTCAGCAAATCCTCAGCTTGGCTGAACCCTACTGCCCGAGAGGATTTGGTAACTTGGTGGAACAACCTGTTGCATCCATAACCCTACGGTTGGCGTAAGTTGTGGGACGTTAGGGACATGCAGCACAACCGGTGTGGGGATGGAGATTACCGTTTTAGCGTGAGTTGTTTGTCCTTTGCCAGCGGGCTACTTTTATCATGACTGTCTCTCCTCCGACTCCCTCTAGCGCTGGGGCCTCCCCTGCCTACCGCCGCCATCGCCGCTGGCGATTTGCCTCGGGCCTGGGCGTGATCCTGCTGATGGCCCTGGCGGTGAGCGGGGGCTGGTTCCTGCGCAGCGGTGAATTTACTGGCATCATCAGTCAATTTGTGACGATGCTGGGCAACCCGCCCCTCTGGCTGGAGGTGCCCATGGTGGCGGGCCATTACCTGCTGGTGCCGACGGTGGCGCTGCTGGTGGCCACGATCATCATTACCCGATCGCTCTCCCCCCAGCCCAAGCCCTGGTCGCGCACGGTGGTGATTGTCATGCTGCTGACGCTGCTGGGGCGCTATTTGGCCTGGCGGCTGTTTGCCAGCCTCAACCTGAGTGATGGCTGGTTGAGTACGGGCCTGAGCATTGGCCTGCTGCTGATGGAGCTGTTTGGCCTATCGGCCAATGTGATCCAGTTGGTGCTGCTGCTCCAGGTGCGCGATCGCCGCGCCCAGGCGGACGAGGTCAGCCTGGCGGTGCTCAGCGGCGAGTACCAGCCCAGCGTCGATGTGTTCATTCCCACCTACGATGAACCCGCTTTTATTTTGCGGCGCACGATCATCGGCTGCCAGGCGATGGATTATCCCAACAAAACCATCTATCTGCTGGACGACACCCGCCGCCCCGAGATTCGCGCCCTGGCCGAAGCCCTGGGCTGTGAATACCGCACCCGCCCCAACAATGACCATGCCAAGGCGGGGAACCTGAACCATGCGATCGCCCATAGCCAGGCCGAGCTGATCGTCAACTTCGATGCCGACTTTATCCCCACCCGCAAC
>JAAUQQ010000460.1 GCA_012032745.1 Synechococcales cyanobacterium RM1_1_8 | reverse complement strand
ACAGGGGAACCACTTCTTGAGTGAGAGGATCGTTGGCTGTCATGGCATTGGAGCGTCTGAGATTGCAGCGATGACAGGCCAAGGCTAGGTTTTCGGGAGCGTCTGAACCGCCTAAGGATTGGGGTTGTAGGTGATCCATCGTGAAGCGGTCAGGGCTCAGATACTCTGGGGAATGGCAGTATTCACATAGCATTTGAGCGCGTTGCTGGACTAGAGTTCGGGTTGAACGAGGCACCATTGGGCTTTTGCCGCGAGCTGGGCGTTGATGAATGTAAAGATGCGAGCTAGGTCGGTGATGCCTGTGAGTTCGGCTTGTTCGCTTTCGGTGAGTTCGGCTGTTTTTGAGCGCTCGATGAGGTGCTCTAGGCGTTCTTGAAGTTCGTCGGTAAATCGGAAGATGGCGATGTCGCCCAGTTGGCGCATTCGTACGCCGGATGCGAGGAACCCGGAGGGTTGCACCATTACTTGTGTCACCATATCCACCTCTCCATGACGCTTGGGTCTATTGTCTCAGGTCTTTTGGGGTCTTGCCACTGGAGGGCTCAGCGCCGCAGCCAGGCGATGAGCAGGATGAGGCCGAGGCCCAGGGTGAACCGAGAGTCTGGGAATTTGGGATTGCGCTATCGACGATTGCCCTTAAGGTTGTCGTTGCTTAATATCGGCCCAGATCTCATCCAAGCTGAGGGAGTCTAGCCACTGGTGTCGCTCTTGGGTGTAGTCGCCGTTGCCGGTCTCAAATTGTTTGAAAAAACGAATGGCGTTGACATAGCCCAGATTATCGATCAGCGTTTTGAAGGCAATGCGATTCAGTTCGACGAGGGTCATTGTTCTGGGTCTCCTGGGGAATTTGTCACTGTCATGAACCAGGTGATCGGGCTGGCCGCTAAAACGTTGAGGATGGATTGGTTGGCTTTTGCTTTTCTGAGTAGGCGATCGTCTGTTGTGAGAAAAACATCTGCGTTTGCGGCTTCTGCGCAGGCTATATGAAGTGCATCAAAGGATTTGAGACTCAGATTTTGTAGGGTTTTAGCACGATTGAGGATATCTTCTGTGACGATGACTCGATGACTGGCTAGGCTCAGGGAGTCTGATGTCCGTTGCTTTTTGGTGGGATCCGGGGTGCGGCTGATCTCGGTTTCGAGGGCGGTGCTGCTGATTAAGGTCCAGTTCGATGCTTGGCATTGGTCAATGATGGCTAGTATGGCCTCTGCTTCGAGGCGGATGCGGGGTTGGCTCCAATCATCGAAGGGGCGATTGAGGCAGCAGACATCTAGATAAATGCGATAGGACATGCCGTTCGGTTGGGAACTGTGTTCTAGACCGCTTGGGTAGAGCAGAGGAATGGTTTATTCCATTCTAAGGGCTGGGTTAGCGCCGCAGCCAGGCGATGAGCAGGATGAGGCCGAGGCCCAAGGCGAACCAGAACCGGCGGGAATCTTGAATTGCGCCGTCGTCGTGGGTGTTGTCGTTTTAGGCGGCGGGTTGAACGAAGCACCATTTGGCTTTGGCTGCTAGCTGGGCGTCGGCGCAGGATGGCTGAGGAGGTAGAGGGTATCGCGGCTGAAGTCTTGTTCGTTGGGCCACTGAACGCCGCCAAAGAAGGGTTTGACTTGGCGAAAGTAGTTGGGATCTTGGAGTTCGACAAAGATGCCTTTTGTGAGGTAAGGGGTAACGTCGAAGATACGAATTTCTTCGTTTTCAAATATTAGCTTCAGCCTGTAGCTGTCAAGGGGAGAAACCTTGATGACCTTGGACGATTTTGGTTGAGTGAGCATGATCTATGCTTGGGAGTTAATGATGTTAGCGAAGCGGATCGATTTTGAAGACTTGTTGACCGTTGACGGCGAGTTCCCAGTCGGCCATGAGGTCTTCTTGATGGATTTCGATCCAGGCTT
Source organism: Synechococcales cyanobacterium RM1_1_8 (assembly GCA_012032745.1). Lineage (GTDB taxonomy): Bacteria > Cyanobacteriota > Cyanobacteriia > PCC-9006 > JAAUQQ01 > JAAUQQ01. Next base: position 1,604 of record JAAUQQ010000460.1, on the reverse strand, counting down.
GGACGAGCTTGAATTTTGATTTTTGGAGGCTACCTTCGAGGAGTTCGCCTTCGGGGATGGCGATGACGGCTTCGTCGTCTTGGTATTTGATGTGGATGTGGGGGCGCTGATGTTTTTGGTTGTCGAAGTAGTACATCATGACAATGATGCCGTAGAACATCGAAATAGCAGGCATTCTGGACTCCCCTGTCGGCGTTCTCTCATTTTACGGCTTGATTCTGGGTACTGGGTGCCTTAGCGCCGCAACCAGGCGATGAGCAGGATGAGGCCGAGGCCAAGGGAGAATCCTGAGCCAATGAGTCTTAGTTGAATAACCAGTTCTCTAACCGGAGGTTAAGGATATTTTCAAAGTGGCGGGTGTTATTAGTCACCAGAATATCGTCTCTAGATCGTGCGGTGGCGGCGATCGCAGCATCTAGGTCGCCCGTGGGTCTGCCGAGACGGCGTAATTCGGCTTGGATTTGCCCAAAATGCAAGGCTGCCGAGCGAGCGAAGTCCACAATTTCCAGGGTCAAGAGCAATCGCTCCAGTACCGCCAAGTTTCGTTCGGTTTGCTGGGAGCAAAATACGCCTTTGTAAAGCTCTGACAGGACGACGCTGTTGATGTAGCAGTCGCTGAGGTTTTTGGAAAATTGACGAATGACTGGGCGATCGCCGTTGTTGATGGCGATGCAGATGTTGGTATCGAGTAGATACATGGAAGCTAGGGAGCTAAGTCGATTGAGGCGGGTTCAGTGATTTGTTGGTGCCGATCGCGATCTATTTCATCAAAGATTTCGGTGAGTTCAGGATCGTCTTGCCAGCCGCCTAGGAACTGAAAGAGGAGGGATTCACGTTGGGCGGGGGGGAGGCCCAGGAGGTAGGGGCGATCGATGACGCTGACCCAGACGAGGGTGCCTTCGGGCAGTTGGGGAGATTCGGTGAGTTCGATGCTGTTGCCGCGAATGATGCCTTGGACGACCATGTTGCTCTAGCCTCGGGTGTGTCGCTGTTGCTGGTGTAATCGCTCGGTTAGGGCCGCAGCCAGGCGATGAGCTGGGCGATCGGTTAGTCGCGATTGGGGTTGAGAGTGGATAGGCCTTCGAGTTGGGCGATCGCAAGGAGTCGATCGTCGGCGCTCAAGCAGATCAATGGCGGATCATCGGATGTTGTCAGCTCATCTCTGACGGTGAGGGCTGATGCGAGTTGGATGGCGTCGTAGGCTCTGAGGGGATGTTGCTTGACTAGATTTGCGGCGAGTTGGATGAGAGATTCGTCGGTTCTGACAATGTAGTATTGCGAGTCCCAATGTTGTTGAAATGTGGTAAGGAGTTGTTCGGCTTGGCTGGGGGTGAGGTCTTGTTCGCGTTGGCGTCGGGCGATCGCGCTATGAAGTTCAACCCAGGTGAGTTGGCAAAGAAAGAGCGGGTTTTGGGTGGGTGCGGTGGTGATGGATTGGATCCAGTCGGTGCCAAGTTCGACCATGTAGCGTTTGGCGAGGGCGCTGGTGTCGAGGAAGTAGGCGGTTACCATGGGCCGCGATCTTCGATGATTTGCTGGGAGGTGGGGGTGCTGGGGCGGGGGAGGGTTTGAACGAAAGCGCGGAAGGCCGTTTCGTTGGGGTA
>JAAUQQ010000046.1 GCA_012032745.1 Synechococcales cyanobacterium RM1_1_8 | reverse complement strand
AGGGTTGGATGAGGTCGGCTGTTTGGTCGGTGGAGCCATCGTCGATAATGATCAGCTCAAAAAGTGCAGTTTTTTTGGTTGAGGACGCTTTGAATGGCGGTTTTAATATAGCGATCGCCGTTATAGACCGGAATCACCACGCTGATATCAGGGGTTGAAACAGTCATTGCTTAGACATCATGCTTAGAGATTACAAATAGGTTCTACTCTCTACTCAAGTTAGACATGGAGTCTATGTTTTATGCATAAGTTCCACTCGCTGCTGAACAAAACCACTCACCTCGGATGGGGCAGTGCCTGAATTTCCCTTGAAGGGGATGTGCCTATTAATACTAGCTTTCCCCAGGTGCATTTGGCCGCTGCCAGGGCCCCAAAAACGCTGCCCCAAAAACGTTGAGGGAAACTTTTCGCGGTGCTGGGTGCGTCATGGGTTGGATGCACCATAGGTTTGGTGCGCCCTGGCGATCGCGTTGGGGATCGCGGTACGTTTGGAGCGAAAATTATGGAGTGGACCACAATGAACGGCTTGGGTGACCGCAAACGGGCCTTCCATTTGGGCTGGATAGATCAGCCCTGGGGGCAGCTCGGCTTTGGCCTCACCACCGCCATGCTGGCGCTGGGCATCGCCGCCACCTCAGCCAAGGCGATGCCCTCGGAGCAGCAGGTCACCGCCCTGGCGGAGGCCCTGCGTCAAAAGGCCAAGGGAGGGCCAGGGTTGGGCACGGGCGTCTACTACAGCGATTGGCAAGTGGAGAGCAGCGCGATCGCCCCATGGTCCCAGGCCTGTCTGGGGCGATCGCTGACGCCAGTGGAGTTCGCCACCAGCCAGGAAGCCGCCGAAGCCGTGGTCCGCTGCCAACTGCGGGATCAGCTCATCACCCAATATGCAGCCGCCAAAAACGATGAAGCCTTAGCGGTGCGCCGGGTGGTCGCTTGGTGGCGCACGGGGGATGCCAGCCGCTATGGCAGCGATGGCATTGGGCCGTTTACCCAGGATGTGCTGGCGCTCTATCGCCAGGGTCTCACCCAGGCGGCTCCGGCGGGGAGCGCCGACCCCAGCAGTGAGGCCACTGCCCTGGCCCAGGCGACCACGCGCTACGATCGCTACATGGGCGTTGGCTATGGTGCCATGCGCGACAATGACCCGGTCCAAGCTTCGATCTATTTTCAGCGAGCCTTGGATGAACGCCCCCAGGATACCTTTGCCCAAAATGCCCTGAGGGACATCCAGCGACAGATGCCGACCGAGGCTGAGCCCATAACAACCAGCACTGAGGTCACCGAAGATGAACATTGGCGGGAAGTGAGCGCCAACGAAGTGGGCGATCGCCTGTTGGCCAGCCCCGGTTCCATTCAAGCCGTGGGCGATCGCCTGGGCTATTGGGAATACCGCGTCTTCAATGGCGAGAACCCCGCCTTTGTACCCGAGCCCCTGGCCCGGCCCGTGCGCAGCGCCCTGATGTACCAACTGGTGAGCTGCCAAGCAGGCACCCTACAGACCCGCTTGCTCAAGCTCCAAACCGATGACCGTGAGCAAATCTATGAGCGCAACTTTGGCCTCACAGCCCGACTAGAGCAGCCCAAACCCGGCAGCGCCGCCGCCCAAGCCATTGCCTTTGTCTGCGATCAAGCAAAGGTCGCCAATCCAACGGCGGAAGCAGCTCCGGTGCAAGTCACAGAATAATGACCCGGCATAATGACCCGGCCATGACAGCTTGGCCTGGGCCTCAGGGCTTGCCTTCCCAGAGAGGGCCAGCGCCAGCGCGGACGCTCAGCAGACCCAACCGCCGCTGCCAGTGGGTGAGCAGGGCCCAGCCCAGCCCGCAGCCCAGGGCATAGTAGACAAAATCCCAGGCCACAAACGTCGTGCCCAAAATCAGCTTGCCCGGCAGCGTACTGCGCCAGGCCTGAAGCCAAGGGGTCTGCCAGAGCTGGAGAAATTCAAAACAGGCGGTGATGACAAACACCCCCAGGGCCAGTTTTGCCGGGCCTCGGGGGGCTCGACCCATGCCCGGCCAGATCCCCACAATCAGCAGCATCCAAGCCATCTCGTAAAGAACATCACCGGCATAGCCCTCCACCAGGCCTGGGCTGGCCCTGCGTAGACTTTGCTCCCTAGCCCGAGGGGAATCGTTAGGGCCAAACCGATCAAAGCATAGCAGCGGAATTTACGGAGGCTAGCCATCATTTCGAGCTGTGAATGGGGAACACTAGCCCTGGGCCTGGGCTATGGGAGCGATCTACAGCTCCGGGAGGGGTAATTTCCCAATCTCGCTGTTCTGACGGTACGCGGCCCGGCTCCCAGGGGCAAGCCCTATCTTTATGGTTTCAACAGTTTGTAAACGATCTTCTCAATCCATCCGTAAAGCTTTAATGTTATTGGTGATATTTATCACTTCAAGGAGTAGAGACATCGATCTATTTTTCTCTATGTAAGTTTGAGCCTCGCAGCAAGTTTGAGCCTCACAGCTTGCTAGCACATGCCTGTATCCCTCCCTACTACAACGCCATGTCAACCCTATCCTGTTCGTCTAGCTCCGAGTCGATCGCCTGTAGCTATTACAATCCCAGCACTGAGACTCGCTTGGTGCGGATTGCCAATTCAGCCCAGTGGTATTTTGAAGGCATGGTGTTGCCACGCCAGAAGCTACGTTTTTTGGCCCCGCCCGATGCCTATTTGGAAGTCTATGTGGGAGAAGAAGTGGAGGGCAGCCCCTTGGAATGTATTGCCTGCGATCGCCTCTAGCCCCCCCGGACCGCGTTGGCCAGGGCCTCGAACTGTTGCCCGCAGAGCAGTAGGGCACGAGGGACGTGGAAGCAGCCCTTCCATTTGCCCCCCTTGAGATTGAGCAGGACTTCGCCTCGGCGGTTGAGGTAGCCAAACCATTCGCCCTGGCCCGGCTGGGCCAAGGGATCGGCGAATCGAGACCAGGCATAGTCATGGACCTGGCAGTACCAGTCCCAGCAGGCCTGTCGCCCCGTGAGGCGGTAGCCCATGGCCAAGGCCACGAGGGTTTCGAGGTGAACCCACCAGAGCTTTTGATCCCATTCGAGCTGTTGGGGAGGGTGGCCGTTGGCATCCATGAAGTAAAACAGGCCGCCAAAGTTCCGGTCCCAGGCAAAATCGAGGGTGCTGAGGACGATGTCAACGGCTTGGTCGATCAGGGGCGATCGCCCCGACGCTGGCCAATTTCCATCATGAACCACATGGCTTCGATGCCGTGGCCAGGGTTGATTAAGCGCCCTTCATGGCAATCGACAACCGAGCCCGTCGGAGCCACGGCCTCGCGCATCACCCCCCGCTCCCCATCCCAAAAGTCCGTCATCACCTCGGCCACGGTTTGATCCAAGACCTGATCGAGCTGTTGCGGCGGCAGCAGCCAGGCCATCTCCAAGCTGAGGTTGGCCAAAATCATCGGCACTGCCAGGGATTTGAGCGGCCTGGTGCCGGGATAGGCTTTGTTGTATTGGCCCTTGGGATTGGCCTGGCGGCGCAGGACATTGTTGTAGGCTTGGCGGCGATCGCTGGGAAGGCCCATGACCTGAGACCTTGGCATATTGACTGAAGGCCATGGCGGCGAAGCAGTCGGAGAAAATGTTGTAGGGCTGGGTCAGGGGCTGCCCGGCTTGGGTGAGGGAAAAGTACCAGTTGCCCGCTGGATCGCGGCCATGCTGGGCGAGGAAGTCTGCGCCATGGCGGGCGATTTCGATCCACTGGGCGATCCGCTCTGGGCTGACCTGGCCCTGGAGCTGCTGGGCCAGGATGGAGAAGGTCCAGACCTGGCGGTTTTGGAGCCAGATAAATTTGTCGGTGTCGTAGACCTGGCCGCTGGCATCGAGGCAGGTAAAATAGCCGCCGTGGGTGCGATCGAGGGAGTGGTTTTCCCAGAAGGGCAAGACCTCTTCTAGTAAGGCGCTGCGGTATTGGTGGGCGATCGCCGCAAATTTTGATCTGCTAGGGCAGATCGATCCAGGGCCTGGTTACGGGGTAGGTCGTGGGGCAAGTCACGGGAGATCATGGGGCAATCGGGCCAGATTCAGTGTTGATAATTACCTACCACCTTTCATCCGTCCCCCATGGGCCACCGCTGCAAAAAGTTTTGACCCCAATGAAATTTAACAACCGCCAAAATCGCTGCATCACCGTCGAAGGCGAAGAAGTTTGGATCAGCCGCAGCGTCACTGTCTTGCCGGTACTGATTTTTGTCCTGGATGGGCTGGGGAACGCGCTAGCCTCGGGCAATCTGGCCCTCAGCAATGCCTATGTGCCCCTGGGCCAGCGGGGCCTAGATCTGCCCGATGAGGTGGGCAAATGGGGGTTACCGGGGGGCTATTTGGACTATGACGAAACGGCGGGGGAGGCGGTACAGCGGGAGATCTGGGAAGAGCTGGGGCTGAATATTCCGGCCCTGCAAGCGGCCCACCGCTTTATCGGCCAGCTCGATCAGCCCTATTTCGTCTCCAGCCAGCCCCTGCGGCGGCAGAATGTGACCCTGCGTTTCCCCTTGCTGTTTGTGCTGGGGCCAGGGGAGCGCCTGCCCCAGCTAGATCCCCAGGTGGGCAAGGGTGAGGTGGAACAGGCCCGGTGGTTTGGTTTGGCTGAGGCCTTGGCGATGGATTTGGCCTTTGGCCACGAAGTTGTGATGGCGGACTGTCTGGCGGGCTATTTTTCAGATCAGGGCATCCAGTTGTTGTAGCGCTGGGCAAGCGAGCAGCCAGAAGCGGCAATGGCCTGCTCTAATTATCTCGCTATCGCTACCAAGGCAATTGTTCGCCGTTGGCATGCCAAAAGCTGCCCGTCTTGTCCAACGTTAGCTGATCAATTCGCGCCAGCAGTCCGGTGACCGATGCCTCCGGAGAAATGCCGCTGGGGGTGAACTGGGTCATGCGGGTCTGGACCAAGCCGGGATGCAAAATCGCCACCGCAATGCCGCGCGGCTTCAGATCGTGGGCGAGGGATTTGCCCGCCATGGAGAGGGCGACCTTGGACATGCGATAGCCATAGGAGCCGCCGGAGCTGTTGTCGGCAATGGAGCCCATGCGGCTGGTCATCAGGGCAATTTTCGCTCCCTGGGAGAGGCAAGGGAGCAGGGCCTGGGTCAGGTAGAGGGGGGCGATCGCGTTGACTTCAAACTGTCGCCGCAGACTGTCTAGATCCAGTTGCTCCAGGCTGACGCGCTCGACGATCGCGGCATTGTGAATCACCACATCAATGGCGATCGCCCGCTCCTGGAGTCCCTGGGCGAAGGCATCTACCCCGGCGGTGTCCGTCAGTTCGAGGCCAGTCTCTAGCGTAACGCCCAAGGCCATTAGCTCCGGAGAGGGCTGGCGGCAGAGGGCAATGACGCGATCGCCCCGCTGCCCGAGCTGGCGGCAATATTCGAGGCCGATGCCCCGATTGCTGCCCGTGACGAGATAGGTGGCCATGGAAGCTGCCTCGGTCAAAAACTTAAATCAGCTTTGCAGGTTTCCAGGACCGTGCGGCTGGTTTGATCCAGCTCGGGAATGCGATAGGTGCCCTGGAGGCCCAGGGCGCTCTCGAAGGGGAGCAACAGCTCGGGACTGGCCGCAACCTGGTTGGAGAGATAGAGCTGGACTGAGATCGTTGAGCTGTCTTGCAGGCTGTCGCCCTCAACGGTCAAGCTCATCACATCGCCCTGGATGTTGCCGGAGAAGCAGCTAAAGTCCGACTGGGGCAGGAAGAAAGCCCCCACCATGCGCCCTGCTTTGACCTCGAACACCATGTATTCGTGGCCAATTTCCCCCGGCTGGGCGGATTCTCCGAACAGGTAGGCACCGCTGGTGACGGTGGGTTCGCTAGAGCCGTCTTCTAGGGTGGCGGCGCTGATGGGTAGGCCTGCATCGGGGCCAACGGCAGCCGCCCAGACCGGGCTGGGGCAGTTGAGCAGGGCGAGTCCGGCGATCGCCACCAGGCTGGCGATCGGGCGCGGGGAAAGATTGCCCATGAGCTTCGCCAGGCGGGTCTGGGCGGGGCGAGCCGATGGGGCAGGTTGGAATGGAGCGGGCTGGAATTTCATGATGGGCCTCCTACGATGAATCGTGCAACGCGAACCTCGCCCTCGGGTTTTGGCATCAGCTCTCGAACTCAACTCCGAAGCAAATTTGAATCAATCAAATATTGTTGGAGCAAGCGAGGGGAAAACCAAAATCACCTAGGGAGTGAGCTTCTCTATTCGTTGAACAGCGCTTAACCTATGCAGAAGCTAGGGCTAAATTGCGCTTGCTTGGCGGCAGTTGCAAACAACATTCCATCGCGATTCCATCGCTGGCGGGCAGGCCAAAATCCCATGCAAAATCCACCAAGGCTGGGCTGAAGCATAGTTCAGCATTGGACCTGATTCAGTTATAGCGCAGGATGCCTGGGGAATAGATGGAACGTTGTGACTGTTCACAAGTGGCCGTTGGGCGACTGGTTTAGGCAACGGGTTTGGGCAACGGGTTTGGGCGACTGGTCTTCAGCACTGGTCTTCAGCATTGGATCCAAGTTTTTGCCCCAGGATTCCGTGAAGTCAGATTTCTATCTCAAGACGTAAATTCAAGGCATCAATTCGAGGCATTAATTCAAGCGAAGAACCATGCCAAAATTTATACTTGGGACGGTTGATTTTGTTGCCTGAATCATCACCTCAATCTCGGCTCAGGCCTTCCCCAGCTTGGGGAGCCATCACCAGGGGAAAACTGACGGTAAACAGCGTGTGGTGATTGCTACTTTCAACCAACACCTGGCCGCCCAGGCGTTCGCTGAGCTGGCGCACCAGGGCCAAGCCTAGACCCGTGCCGCCGTGCTTCCAGGGATCGCGGGTGGGGATGCGGTAAAACCGTTCAAAAATGCGCTGGCGCTCACCCGGTGGAATTTCGATGCCGGAGTTGCCAACGCTGAAGCTGATCTGGCCCTGCTCTAGCTGGGCGGCAACGGTGATGCATTCGTTGTCGGGCGTGTATTTGCAGGCATTGTCCAACAGCTCCATCAAGATGCGCTGGAGGTAGCTGGCATCGGTTTGCAGCAGGGGCAGATAGTCGGGTAGGAAGAGCTGCCAGCGCAGGCGATCGCGGCTTTTTTCGCGGTAGGGCTCCAGGGTTTGGCGCAGCCAGCGCCGGGGTTCAATGGTGCTGAGCTGGGGGGGCTTGCTTTGGATGTCGATGCGGGAGAGGTCCAGCAGGTTTTCGATCAGCTGGCTTTCGCGCTGGACGGCGTCTTGGAGAATGGCGAAGTAGCGATCGCTGGGATCCGGCGCTGGCCTTGCGCCTGAGCTAGACCGATCCTGGCTGCTGGACTGGCTGCTGGACTGGCTGCTGGACTGGCTGCTGGACTGGCTGGCAGCGGCCTGGGCCTGGCGCTTGCGGGCGATGTCGAGCATTTGCAGGGCCATTTTCATGTTGGCCATGGGGGTGCGCAGCTCGTGGGAGACGGTGCTGAGGAAATCATCCTTGAGCTGGTTGAGCCGGGCCAGTTCCGTGACTTGCTGCTGGGCGGCCTGGTAGAGGCGGGCCTGGCGGATGGCGATGGCACATTGGTTGGCCACCTGCTGCACCAAGCGAATTTCTTGCTCGTTGAAGGCTTCGCGGGCCGGCTTGATCAGCCAGAGATCCCCCAGGACGCCCTGGTCATCGCGCATGGGGCAGGCGAGCATGGCGACTCGGCCCCGGCTGGGGACAGCAACGGTGCCGCAATGTTGGAAATGTTGCCCGGCCAGCAGTTGGCCGTAGCCGGGGAAATTGGCCATCTCCAGAGTGCCGCCCTGGAGCCGCTTGGGGAAGGTGGTGTATTCATATTTGACTGTAGAGCTGCGCCGCTCTAGGTCGTAGATGGCGGCGTTGCAGCCCTTGACCCCGGTGGCGATCGCCAGTTCCTCCACGGCCCGCTGCAAAATTTCATCCTCATCGAGGCTGTCCCGCACGCGATCGGTCAAGCGTTTGAGCGTGGCTTCAAAGTCAAAGGATTGCTGGAGCTGGCGGGTGCGGCGATCCACCTTGGTTTCAAGGCCATCGAAGGCCCGGCGCAGCCGCTGGATCATCAGGTTGAAGGATTGGGCCACGGTGGCCACTTCCCGGATCGGGGCCTGTTCATCCAGGCTCGCGCCCAGGTCGCCCCGCGCCACGGCCTGACTGGCATCGCTGAGGCGCATGATCGGTCGGGCCAGCCAGTTGGCGGTGGCCAGGCCCAGGGCGATCGCCCCGGCCAGGGCCAGGCTCGACAGGGCCAGGGTGGTGCGGGTGTTGGCGTGGATTTGGCCCGTGAAGTCCCGCTCGGGCATGACTAGGACGATGCGCCAGTCTACCCCCAGCGGCTCGCAGCAGGGGATGATGCTGACGAACTGGCGATCGCCGTTGTCCTTGAAGCTGAGCTGAGTGATCTCCCTCGGGTTGGCCTGGCCGATCTGGGCGGCGATCGCATCACTGGTGCTTTCAATCACGGGGTCCGGGCTCTCGGCAGCGGCCAGGCGCAGGAGCTGGACCTGGTCATCGCGCAGCTCCGAGCGATACAGCGGCTGCTCCAGGTTGGAGCTAGCCACCAGCAACCCCGCCTGATCGACGACAAAAACGCGACCGTTTTCGGTCACAGCCAGCCCATGGAGGAATTCGCTGATCACGGAAAGTACAATGCCGCTGGAAAATACCCCCTGGAGCTGGCCATCGGGGCCATAGATCGGCAGGCTGACATTGAGGGAGAGATCGGGGCGATCGCGACCCTGGGTTGGGGTTTGAAAGATGGGACTCCAGACCAGGCCTTTGGCCTCCACCGCACTGCGATACCAGGGGGCCTGGCGAATGTCCCCGACCCGGTCGAACCGACGGCGCAGGGCCTGGGGCTGACCGCCCGCATTGAGGGCATATTCCACCAGCCTCTGGGGCTGGGGATCGGGCTGGGAATCGGGCTGGGGATCGGTGCTGAGCAGGTTGAGGCCATCGCGGCGGTTGACGGCCCGCATTTCCCCCGCCACATTGGCCACTAGAATGCCGCTGACAGAGTCAAACTGGGTGAGCTGGCGGAAGAGATAGTCCTCCATGGACTGGAGATCGCTCAAATCCACCTGGCCCGTGCGCGCCGCTTCGGCGTTGAGGCGGCTGACCAAGACCGGCGCTTCGATGGAGTCCGCGAGCTTGAGCTGGACCCTGCGCCCCACCTCCGCCTGGAGCGAAAAGGCTAGGTTGTTGACCGCACGCTGGCCGTTGCGCCAGGACAGCCAGTTGGTCACCCCCACGGCCAGGCAGAGCTGAAGCACAAAGGGCACAACTAAAATGGCGCGGAGGGACAGGCCTCGGCGGCGGCGGGCGATCGCACCTTGGGCGCGCTTTAGAACCACGAATGATGCACTCCAGTCGGCTAAGCCACGGACTATATACGGGGATCTGGGCTCAAATCCGCACTACTTTCCTCTATTCTGCCAGGTGACGAAGCATCCGATTTTGCTTTGAATAATGAGTTGTGGCTGGCCTAATCGCTGGCGCGGCTCCCAGAACAAAGGGGACTGATCCCCCTCAGCGAGGCTCCGGGTCTTCCCGCACTGGGACATCAACAATGCTTTCTTTGATTGGGAAGCGATTGACCAGGTAGCTGGCCTGGCGAGCCGTTTGACGCAGGGCCTCGCCCAGGTGGGGCACATGGGGGATTTGGGAGAGAAAGTCCTGGGTGCGGCGCAGCACCCGCACCACATCGCCCTCATCCAGACTGGTGTTGTGGCACAGCTCGGGCCAGCTCACCTCCAAGGCCCAATTTTCCACCAGGCCCACCAGCTCCAGCTCCAGCCAGACAGGCAATTCCACGCCGCGTCGGTGCTGTTGCTTGAACAACTGGCGACGGATTTGGCGCAGACCCTCCAGGGCTTCTTCCACCGGGCCGGACAGGGGGTAGTCGGTCCAGAGGTCCGGGCGGGAGACTTCGGTGGAAATGGCTTCGCAGGCGGCGGCAAATTGCTGGGGCTCCAGGTGATCTAGCTCGCCGGAAAATAGCGCCAGGCCCAGCCAGAGTTCATTGTCGCCCCGCAGAGCGGCCACGGCTTCCCCCAGGGGAGTGGGGGTCAGATCCTGGAGGGCATCGAAGGCGCGCAGGATTTCGATCAGGGCGACGAATTCATTCCAGTGGCGGTGGGCGTAGCGCTGAAATTTTTGCTGGCGATCGCCCAGTTCCTGTTCCAGCGCCTCCAGTTGTTTTTGACGTTTGAGCAAAGACACCTGGTTTTTCCATTGGTGAACCGGATGGGCCTGCATTTGGGCTTCGATCGCTTCCAGGCGAGACCGCTGGGCGGTGACTTCTTCCCCTTCGGGGCCGCTGTGGAGGTCCAGGTCGGGGCGCTCGGCCAGGGCCCGGAGGCGATCGCGCAACGCCAGAGTTATCTCACCGCCCTTGCAACAACTGCCCGCCTTGGCCGTCAAACCGGGATGGGGCTCCAAGCCATCCACATCCTTGAGCCGGGGAATATCGGCATGGAGGGCGACCACATCGGCGGTGGTGGCCACATACCAGCGGTTGGTCTGGCTAAAGCAGATCAAGTAGGGAGCCTGGCCCGGCCCCGGAGCCTTGGCCACCAGCACCGCCAGCACCGGCTCGGGCACTGGGATATGTTTGCCCTTGAGGCTGAGCAGCGTGCCCGCCATGGCAAAGTTAAGCGACTGGGCCATTTCCTTTTGCAACACCTCCTGGGCCTGCTGCTGGAGGATTTTCAACAGGCGATGCTCCTCTTTCAGTCGCTCCTTTAGCTTTTCATACTGCTTAATTTGGGGCCAGTCCACATCTTCGAGCTGGGCCTTGAGCTGTTCCACCCCCGCCGCCACCCGCTGAATTTCCTCCTGCTGGGGCTTGAGCGTCAGCCGCGCCAGGTACTGGCCAAAGCTGCGCTCGACCAGCTCCTGGGCCTGTTCAATGCTGTGGGTTTGGAGCAGATTCAACACCATGCCGTAGCTGGGGGTGAACTGGCTGACCAGGGGATCCGCGCCGCTGGTGGCCAGACGGGCGGCCTCTTCGGCTCCCTCAAACCGGGTCTGGACCGTGACCACATAGCCCTGATCATCCATGCCGCGTCGCCCGGCCCGACCCGCCATTTGCAAAAACTCCGAGGCAAACAGGGCGCGATGGCCGCTGTCGGTGCGCTTGGACAGAGACGACAGCACGGTGGTGCGGGCGGGCATGTTGATGCCTGCAGCCAGGGTTTCCGTGGCAAAGACGACTTTGATCAGACCCAGTTGAAATAATTCCTCGACAAAGCCCTTCCAGGCGGGCAACAGCCCCGCATGGTGGGCAGCGATGCCGTGGCAGAGGGCTTCCACCTGGTCCGTGCGGGTCAGCTCGGGGTTTTGGGCGAGGAACACCTTGACCCGATAGCGCAGGACTTCTTCCTCGGCGGGGCTGACCAGGGCCATGGGGGCGACCTGGGCCACGGCCTTGTCGCAGCCCCGACGGCTGAAGATGAAATAGATCGCGGGTAGCATGTCCCGCTCGGCGAGCTGGCGCACCACGAAGGGAATCGGCGGCGCGTCTGGACGTTCGGGGCGGCCCCGGCGGCTGCCCTTGCCCTTGTCGAAGCGCTGCTTGTGTTTGCCGGTCTTACGGTTGGCCCGAAAGCCGGGGTGCAGGCCAGTTCCGGCTTCGTTGAGCAGCGGGAACAGGCCCTTGGCTCCGCAGAAGCTGATTTGCAGCGGCACGGGGCGAAAGTCGGAATAGATTAGCTCCGTGGGGCCGTGGACTTCGTTGATCCAATCGGTGAGCTGGTCGCTGTTGGCGACGGTGGCGGAGAGGGCGACGAGCTGGATTTCCGGCGGGCAGTAGATGATCGCTTCTTCCCAGACCGTGCCGCGATCGCGATCGTTCATGTAGTGGCATTCATCCAGCACCACCGCCTCCACGTTCTGCACCGAGGTTCCCACCTGGCCAATGGGCGTGCCATAGAGCATGTTGCGGAAAATCTCAGCGGTCATCACCACCACGGGGGCATCGCGGTTGATGGAGAGATCGCCTGTGAGCAGGCCGACGGTGTCATGGCCGAATTTTTCGCGAAAGTCCCGCAATTTCTGGTTGCTGAGGGCCTTGAGCGGTGTGGTGTAGAACACCCGCTTGCCCCGCGCCAGGGCGCGGTAGATGGCATATTCGCCAATCAGGGTTTTGCCGGAGCCGGTGGGGGCACAGACCACGACGGAGCGATCGCCCTCCAGGGCGGCGATCGCCTGGCGCTGGAAGTCATCCAAGGCAAAGGGGAAGATCTCTGCCAGGTTCAGACCAGCGGAGCTGCTGGGGGAAAGATCGCTCACGTAAATACCTCAGATTGGAAGCCCCTCGCCTTTAGGCAGGGGAGGCTTCCAGGGCGATGTGCTGGGAGTCCCTAGATTGTAGACCCCATCGTGGACCGCATTGGAGCCAACAGCGCCTAGGCGGCCAGGGTGGCGATCGCCTCGGCGCTGTCCAGATTCACCAGCTTCAGGTCTTTGCAGGTGCGCTTGATCAAGCCCGTCAGCACCTTGCCGGGGCCGACTTCAATCACCTGCTCCACGTCCAGCTCGGCAAATTTGAGCGAGGTTTCCCGCCAGCGCACCGACCCCGTCATCTGCTGGGACAGGCGGGCCTTGAGCATCGCCCCATCGGTGCTGGGCTCCGGCTCCACATTGGACAGCACCGGCACCTGGGCCTCGCCAAACTCGATGCCCTCTAAAACGGCTTGGTACTGCCCCGCAGCGCCCGCCATCAGGGGCGAATGGAAGGCTCCTGAGACCTTGAGGGGCACGGCTTTTTTGCTTTTGACCGCCGCCATCACCGCCATCACCGCTTCGGGCTCGCCAGAAATCACAGCCTGGCCGGGGTTGTTGTCATTGGCCAGGACGGCACCGGGCTGCTGGGCCAGGGCCGCCAGCAGTTGCTCCCGATCAAAGCCCATCAGGGCCGCCATCATGCCCTCGGAAGCCTGGGCCATGAGCTGGGCGCGCTGCTGGACGAGCTTGAGGCCCGCCTCAAAGGCAAACACCCCAGCGGCATAGAGGGCGACATATTCCCCCAGGCTGTGGCCTGCGACCAGGTCGGGCTGCTGTCCCTGGGCGGCGAGCAAATCCGCCAGGATGCAGCCAACGACATAGAGGCAGGGCTGGGTGTATTGGGTTTCGGAGAGCTGCTCCAGCTCGCCATTGCAAATTTCTGAAATTGACCAGCCGAGGATCTCTTGGGCCTGGGCCAATTTGGCCTTGCCTTGTTCCGTGCTGGCCAGATCGGCATCCATGGCGATCGCCTGGGACCCCTGGCCCGGAAACACCCATGCGGTTTTCATGCGTTAGTACCCCGTTGCAAAATTAATACATTAATCAAGCTGATCGTTCGTTTGCCCCAGCGGCCCGCCCAGTTCTATCAACCAGGCCCATCAAGCCGTTCCATCAAGCCGTTCCATCAATCCGATCGGCCCCAGCGAAACACCGCCGCCCCCCAGGTCAAACCCGCCCCAAAGCCCGAAGCCGCGATCAGATGCCCCGGCTTCACCTGCCCGGCCCGCACTGCCTCATCCAGGGCCAAAGGAATCGAAGCCGCCGAGGTGTTGCCATACTGGGCCAGATTGCTCAAAGCCCGCTCCGGCAGAATCTTCAGCCGCTCCGCCACCGCTTCGATAATCCGCTGATTGGCTTGGTGCAGCAGCAGCCAATCCAGATCCGCTGCGGTCAAATCCGCCCGAAACAGCGCCTTGCTGATCACCTCCGGCACCCGTTTGACCGCAAAGCGATAGACCTCGCGGCCATTCATTTGAATCGGTTGGTACCGACCCTGGGAGATTTGCAGATCGCCATGGAGCACCTTGGCCTCGGGCGCGTAGGCCAGAGTGAGGCAGTCGTTCATTCGGCCATCGCTGTGCAGGTCAAAGCCCAGCAGATTGTCGGTGGCGCTGGCCTGCAAGACCACCGCCCCAGCGCCATCGCCAAACAGAATGCAGGTGCGGCGATCGCTCCAGTCCGTCCAGCGGGAGAGCACATCCGCCCCCACCAGCAGAATGTTTTGGTAGACCCCGGTGCGAATGAACTGGCTGGCGGTAATCAGCCCGACCAAAAACCCCGAACAGGCCGCTGTGATATCAAAGGCCGCCGCTCGGTTGGCCCCCAACTCCGCCTGGACCTGGGCCGCACTGCCGAACAGATCATCGGGGCTAGAGGTGGCCAGGATGATCAAGTCAATGTCTGGGGGGGTGAGGTTGGCAGCGGCGATCGCCCGCTCCCCAGCCTGGGCCGCCAGATGCCTCACCCCCAGCTCCGGCCCCGCCAAGCGGCGCTGGGCAATGCCCGTGCGTGTCTGAATCCACTCATCCTCGGTTTCCACCATCTCCGCCAGGTGGTCATTGGTCAGAACGGCATCAGGGGAAGCCGAACCACTGCCAATCAGGGCAACTCCAGTGGGCTGAATCAAGGGCGCTCTCCAACAAAATAAACCCAGGGCTAGGTCTGAATCATGCAGCGCCCACCCCAATGACTTTCAAACGGCGACAAAGGAGCACCTAGCCCGTCGGCGAACCAGTGACTTTCGGCTGGGGCTCCAACAATGCCTCACTCCCAGCCTCTGCCAGGGTTTCTGACAGATTTTCTGCCAGTGCCGCAACCACGGGGGGGCGCTCTGCTCCAGCCAGTCCCCCAGGACGGGCAATGTGTTCCAGCACGCGGTTGTCCACGGCATCCTTGGCGAGGCGAATGGCACTGGCAATGGAATCTGCTCCGGAGCTGCCATGGCTAATAATACAGACCCCCGCCACGCCCAGGAGCAGGCCGCCGCCATGTTCCGCATGGTCCACCCGCTGCTTAATGCGCTTGAGGTTAGGCTTGAGCACCATTGCGCCCGCCTTGCCGCGAATGCCCCGAGGAATTTCTTCCCTGAGAATCGCCAACAGCACAGAGCCCACAGCTTCGGCAAACTTGAGCAGGACATTACCCGCAAAGCCATCGCAGACCACCACGTCAAAATCGCCCGAGAGCACATCCCGGCCCTCGGCATTGCCAATGAAGTTGATCTCGCCGTTGGCCTGGAGCAGGGGGTAGGTCTTGAGGGCCAAATCATTGCCCTTGCAATCCTCTTCGCCAATATTCAGCAGGCCCACTTTGGGGTTGGCCACGCCCATGACCCACTGGCTATAGGCCGAACCCATGACGGCGAACTGTTCCAAAAAGCTGGGCCGACAGTCCACATTGGCCCCCACATCCAGGATCAGCACCTGCTTGGTGGGGTCCACCGTGGGCAGCACCGCACCGATCGCCGCCCGATCAATACCCGGCAGCCGCCGCAGCTTGAGCTGAGCCGCCGCCATAATTGCCCCGGAATGTCCCGCCGAGACCACCGCATCGGCCTGGCCGTCCTTGACCAGCTTCATGGCCAGGTTGATCGATGACTTGGGCTTCTTGCGGATGCTGGCGATGGGATCATCATCCATGGCGATCGCCTGGTCCGCATGGGCGATCGTCACCCCCGGCGGCAGATCCCCCTTGAGGCAGCCCTGAATTTGCTCCCCATCACCCACCAGAATGATGTCCACCCCCAATGGGGCCTGTGCCTTGAGAGCACCCGCCACAATGGCTGCCGGGGCGTTGTCCCCCCCCATGGCATCGACTGCAATCCTTGCGCGCGTTGAACCCATCACTACCGCTGTAAGAAACCTTAATGGATTCTATCAGAGCAGGTTTCAGTCCCAGGTGTCTGGCAACGAAAACGGCGCATCTACCGGATGGTAGATGCGCCGTTTGAGGGGAATTGGGGATTTTGGGGGCTCAATGTCTATCCCCTTAAGAATCCCCTATTGCCTATTTCCTCTCCCCTACCTCAGCTCCTCACCGGGCTCGACAATACGCTGAAACAAGTAGCCCGTACCGCGTGCGGTCAGGATCAACTCGGGGTTGCTGGGGTCATCTTCCAGCTTGGCCCGCAGGCGGGAAATGTGGACATCGACCACGCGGGTATCCACATGGCGCTCGGGGGTGTAGCCCCAGACCTCTTGGAGGATCTCGGCGCGGGAGAAGGCCTCGCCCGAGCGGCCCACCAGCAGCTCCAGCAGGCTGAATTCCATGCCCGTCAGGCGGATGCGCTCATCGCCTTTATAGACCTGGCGCTTGTTGGTGTCGATGCGCAGATGGTTGACCTGGATGACGCCGGAGCTGGGAATGCCCGAGGTGCTGTTCTTTTCGATGCGGCGCAGGACGGAGCGGATGCGGGCCTCTAGCTCCTTGGGGGAGAAGGGCTTGACCACATAGTCATCGGCCCCCAGTTCTAGGCCGGTGATGCGATCGGCCACATCGCTCAGGGCGGTGAGCATGATGATGGGGATGTCCGACTCCTTGCGCAGCTCCTGGCAAACGCCGTAGCCATCCAGCTTGGGCATCATCACATCCAGCACCACCAAGTCTGGGGCATCGTTGCGAAAGGTCTCGATCGCCTCTTCCCCATCGGCGGCGGTGACCACATCGTAGCCAATCATGGAGAGGCGAGTCTCCAGAATGCGGCGAATGCTGGCTTCATCGTCAACGACGAGAATTCTTTCTTTATGGCTTTCCAAGGTGCAAGCCTCCTTCAAAAATGGGTGCACGGTGTATGGGGCTAGTGCGTCCCATTGCAGAATCTTAAAGAACGCTGCAGTGAAGGGACTAGACTGACCTTTCATTACCTTAAAATTCAAGGCACTACCTTAAAATTTAAGGCTAATTGATAAGAATGCTAGCTTACTAAGACCCATTACACTGCCTGGAAGACAAGATGGGGCGAGACTTCAAGCTTTTTTAACTTTTAACTGAACTTAACACTTGTTTAACCGAACTTAACGCTCGCCCCCCGTTGATAGGCTGTATTGCCAGACTGTATTGCTACTGTGGCTTTTGTTTGAGCTTTTGTCTTGGGGTTTGACTTCGCTTTTCCCCTAGCTGCAATTTGTTAGAAACTGAAACAAAAGCTATGGTCGATTCAGCCAGGCCATTCTGGTCTGCGGCTTTAGGCTTGAATGGTGAGGCATCCGTGAGGCATCTCCCTTTTCCATGGCCAAACTGAAAACCGAATACGTTTGCAATAGCTGTGGGGGCAAAACGCGGCAGTATTTTGGCAAATGTCCGGCTTGCCAGCAGTGGAATACGTTGGTGGAGCAGACCTTGGAGGCGTCCCCAGCGGAGGGCTTGGGCGATCGCACCCGCCTGCGCAGCAAACGCGCCGCCCCCCAAGGCGAGGCCAAGCCCAAAGCCGCCCTCACCCTCTCGCAAATTGCTGACTACCCCATGGCCCGCATCCCCACGGGCTATGGCGAATTCGATCGCGTGTTGGGCGGCGGTATTGTGCCCGGCTCCTTGGTGTTGTTGGGGGGCGATCCGGGCATTGGCAAGTCCACGCTGTTGCTGAAGACGGCCATGGATCTCTCCCACCGCCACCGAGTGCTCTACGTGGCAGCGGAGGAATCGGGGCAGCAGGTGAAGCTGCGCTGGCAGCGCCTGGGCGTCCCCCTGCCCCAGGCGCAGTCAAAGCCCAAGGGACGTAAGCCAAAGCCTGCCCCTAGCGATGACGAAAACGGCTCCGGCTCCAACCCCGGTCCCTATCTCCTGCCCGAGACTGACTTGGATTTGATTTTGGCGGAGCTGGAATCGCTGCGGCCCAAGGTCGCCGTGATCGACAGTATCCAAGCCCTCTATTATTCCGCGCTAAATTCCGCACCGGGCTCCGTGGCCCAGGTGCGGGAATGCACCTCGGCCCTGATGCGCATGGCGAAGCAGTTGGAAATCAACCTGCTGATTGTGGGTCATGTGACCAAGGAAGGGGCGATCGCCGGTCCCAAAGTCCTGGAACATCTCGTCGATACCGTGCTGTATTTTGAAGGCGATCGCTTTGCCAGTCACCGCCTGCTGCGCTCGGTCAAAAACCGCTTTGGCGCAACCAATGAGCTGGGCGTGTTTGAAATGGTGGCCAGCGGCTTGGAGGAAGTGTTGAATCCCTCGGAGTTGTTTTTGGGCGATCGCGAGGAAGCCTCCCCCGGCACCGCCACCATCGTCGCCTGCGAAGGCACCCGCCCCCTGGTGGTGGAGCTTCAGGCCCTGGTCAGCCCAACGAGCTATCCCTCGCCCCGGCGATCGGTGACGGGCTTGGAATTCAACCGCCTGGTGCAGATCCTGGCGGTGCTAGAGAAGCGAGTGGGCCTGCCTTTGTCGAAATTTGATACCTACGTGGCCTCCGTGGGGGGCTTGAGCGTGGGCGAGCCGGGAGCGGATTTGGGTATGGCCATGGCGGTGGTGGCCAGCTTCCGCGATTGTCTGGTCAATCCCGATTATGTGTTGCTGGGAGAAGTGGGCCTGGGCGGGCAAGTCCGGCCCGTGTCCCAGATTGAGATGCGCTTGCGGGAGGCGGCGAAGCTGGGCTTTAAGGGGGCGGT
>JAAUQQ010000045.1 GCA_012032745.1 Synechococcales cyanobacterium RM1_1_8 | reverse complement strand
AAGTTGTTGGGAAGGGGCCAGGGGATGGGGGCCAGCAATGGTCGAAATCACGTCAAATAGGGCTTCGCCAACCAATAGGCCGTCACAATCCGCGAATCGATCGCCCCCCCAGCTCGCAACTCCGCCTCCAGCTCCCCCGGCGTCATCAGCACCACCTCAATATCTTCATCCTCATCCTGGGCAGGCGGCAGCGCCAGCTTCTCCAAATCCATCGCCAAATAGGGATAAATCACCTCATCGGAATAGCCCGGAGCCAAGAAAAACTCACTCAGCTTCTGCCAAGTCTTGCCGCGATAGCCCGCCTCCTCCTCCAGCTCCCGCTTCACCGTCTCCCCCGGATCTTCCCCCGGCTCCAGCGTCCCCGCCGGAAACTCCAGCAGCCAGCCCTGGGTGGCAAAGCGATACTGACGAATCAGCACCAGCCGCCCATCGGCCAACACTGGCACCGCCAACGCCCCGCCGGGATGCTGAATCCAATCACAGGTGGCTTCCACCCCATTGGGCAGCTTGAGGGTGCTGGACTCAAAGCTGTATTTCCTGCCATTGTACTTGAGGTGCTGCTGCAACCGCTGGCTGGGCTGTTGCCCTGACTTCGCTGCCATTCCCATGGCTCCTTACTACAGTTTCTCCACACCCGAGCAGTCTACGGTTGGAGGAGATCCGCGATCGCCACCCCCAAGACCGGATGCCGCCAATCCTGCGCAGCCTCGGCAAAAACCTCCGCCAGGGGCACCAGCACAAAACCCCGCTCCGCCATGCGGGGATGGGGCACTTGCAGGTCGGGTTGGTCGATGATTTGATTGCCCCAAAGCAACAGATCTAAATCCAAGGTTCTTGGCCCCCAACGCTCGACCCGCAGGCGATCGAAGGCCTGCTCTACGGTCTGGAGGCAATGGAGCAGCGCCAGGGGCGAGAGCTGGGTCTCCAACAGCGCACAGGCATTGACATAGTCCGGCTGGGGGGGGCCGATGGGGCGCGTGTGGTAGAACGAGGAGATTTGCTTGAGCACCAAGCCATCTACTACGGATAATTGTGCCAGCGCACGCTGTAATATTTGCTGGGATTTGCCTAAATTACTGCCTAGGGCGATCGCCGCCTTCACTCTCGGTTGAATCATTTTTATTCAGGAATACAAGACGTTCCTTATGAATTAAGTATAGAGCAGCAAACTAGCTCAGCAATTGTTGCCAAATAAAACATTATCGGCAGGAAGGCTATGAAGTTTAAGAGTTATCAGTTTAAGAGTTATCAGACCGTAGCAGTCGGTATGGCCCTAGCTTGTGTGGCAGTACTTGGCCAGCCCCAGACTGCCAATGCCAACGGCAGCGTTGATGCCAGAATTAGGCGGGCTCTGGATGGTTCATCAATTGCATACAATGTGACGGATTCTGGGTGACGGATTCTGGAAACCTTCGGGCTCTCATTCCTCTAAAGTCAGGCAGAACCCAACTCGTCGTTATCAATTCGGATACCAATACCGTCGGCAGCTCTGAAATTCGAGAGGTGTGGTCGATTGGATATCGCGGCAGCTCAGTGTCGGCACAAACCGCGATGATGCTGCTCACAGAAAATGAAAGTAAGGTTCTGGGCTCTTGGAGTGTGGTGAAATCGGATAATAATTACTTTGCATCTTTTGCTGTGAGGCTTGATGCTGATACGTCTCCACAAAAGCTTATTGAAGCAATCGGTATCTCTGCGCAGGTCGCAGATGAACTGGAGCAGAGGCTCACGCAAAAGGATGATTATTAGGCTGCATTACTGACGTATATTCCAGTGTCTTAACTACAATTAAAGCTCTTCACTGCACTCAAAGCTAAGGGGTAACACTAGAAGCTGTTGGGCGACGGGGGCAGTGTGATGCCAGATAAACGGCATCACACTGCCCCTTGTTGTACCCATAGATGCTGCAGATCATGTCGGTTTGTAACGGTTCTAGCGTGAGTTCATCCGCAGATTTTGGCCAGCCGCTAGCCTAACAGTTGGAGTTCCTTCTGTTCTCTCAGCTTGTTAGGATGACAGCCCAACCCCCGACGTTTGACTCTTTAAGTGTGGGCCGCCGCTGCTATGCGCTTTGGAAATTCAGCCGCCCACACACCATCATTGGCACGACTTGCAGCAGCCTCAGTCTGTTCTTGCTCAGCGGCTCCCAGGACTGGGCAGCGTTGGTCTGGGTCTGGCTGGCTTGTCTGTGCGGCAATGTCTACATCGTCGGTCTTAACCAACTCACCGATGTGGCCATCGATCGCATCAACAAGCCCCATTTGCCCCTAGCTGCGGGGGAATTCTCCCTGCGCCAGGGGCGCTGGCTGGTAGGCACCGCTGGCGGCTTGGCGGTGGGGATGGCGATCGCCGCTGCCTTTGGCCACAGCCCTTGGCTGTTGGTCACCGTGGCGGCCAGTTTGGTCATTGGCAGCGCCTATTCCCTGCCTCCCGCGCGGCTGAAGCGCTTTCCGCTGTTGGCTTCCCTCTGCATTTTTGGCGTGCGGGGGGTGATCGTCAACCTGGGGCTGTTTTGGCATTTCAAGCGGGCCATGTCGCTGCCCCCGGCGCTGTTGGCCCTGACGCTGTTTGTGGTTGTGTTTACCTTTGCGATCGCCATTTTCAAAGATATTCCGGACATGGAGGCGATCGCCAATACAACATCTCCACCTTTACCCTGCGCCTCGGGGCCCAGCGCATTTTTAACCTGGCCCGCTGGGTGGTGACCATCTGCTACGGGGCCATGGTGGCGGCAACGACCCTACTCGCACCGAGCCATCGCCTGGCCTTTCTAGCCAGCCAGCTTATTCCCCTCGGCCTGTTCTGGCTGCTGAGCCAGCGGGTCCAGCTCCAGCAAAAACGCAGTGTCACCCTGTTCTATCAGTTCATCTGGCTGTTGTTCTTTGCTCAATATTTGCTCTACCCGCTGACGCTGTAGAACGTTAAGCTTCACCTGCCCTAAAATCCGCCATGCTTCGCCTTTCCCAGGGGGTTCTCAGCCTGTTGGAAACCTGCCCCCGCAAATTCCAATACAGCCTGCTGGAGCAGCTCACGCCGCCCCCCGCCGAGGCCCAGCAAACCAGCCTAGACTGGGGCAACCGCTTCCATTTGCTGATGCAGCAGGCCCAGTTGCAGCTCCCCGTTGAAACGATTCTGGCTAGTCAAGATGCCCTGCGCCAGGCCTTCGAAGGGTTATGCAGTGCCAATCCCCTGCTGGCTGGTTTTGGCTCCCCACCAGTCGATGCCCAAGCTGTTAGTCTCCCAGCCACTGGTAATGCCCCAGCCGCCGATAATGCTGCCACCGCCTACAGCAGCGAACATCTGCGCAGCTTTCGCTATGGGGGCCAGAGCTTCAGCGTTGTTTATGATCTGCTGATCACAGCACCGGATCAGGCCCAAATCCTGGATTGGAAGACTTACCCTAAGCCCGTCAACCTGCGTACCCTTGTCGAGCATTGGCAAACGCGTCTCTATTGCTTTGCCTTGGTGGAGACCAGCCGCTATGAACCAGAACAGGTCTCCATGACCTATTGGTTTGTGCGCGGTCGAGACGGCCAAGCCCAGCCCGAGTCGCTCAAGATTGGCTACAGCAGTGGGCAGCACCGACAGGTTGCGGCGGATCTGACCCAGCTCATGGCTCAGCTTGGGGACTGGATGGAGCAGTTCCAACAGGGTCGGGAGTTGCCCCAGGTGGATTTGGGCGAGGGAAAGTGCGATCGCTGCGGCTTTCTCAATCGCTGCCGTGGGCTGTCCCTGGGCAGCGATCGGGGCCTGGCGGCAATCGACTGGCAAGGGGTGGAAGAGATTGTTCCCTAGGCGATCGCTGGCTTCGTGGCTGTTCTCTGTGCTTGGCGGTGACTCTCTAAATAGGCTAATTAGACCGCCAGCCCTGGGGCCGGGCAGCTTAGCTATCGGCGTCCTCCGTCATCACGCCTCGGGTCAATATGATGATGATAATGATCATTGCGGGAATAGCAACGCCCATGGAATGCTCCTACAGCCTAAATTGATTCCACCCGGCGACTTGCATCTCCAAGGTGATATCAAACGTTCCAGCCCCGCTAGGGAGGAGCCGCAGAATCTGCGGAGTCATCACTAAAGCTTCACATTCGCTGGCCAGAATCCCACGGAGCGGCAGCTCAGCGTTGCTAGAAGTCTGCTCTGCCCTTACTTGCTGTGGGGCTGGCTGTGGGGCTGGCTGTGGGCGCGGTCCGTGGGCGGTCTATGGGCGGGCGATGGGAGTGTGGCCAGAGCTGTGGAGCAAAGAAAAAGAAAATTTTGAATACAAAAAATCGTGACTAAAACAGGATGTGACCATAGGGAGACAGCAGCTCACCGCGAAAACAGGGCTTTTGGGCAGCAGCCTGGCAGGGGGTGGAGGCCCCAGCGGCCGATACTGCTGTGGCTATGGGCACCGCCCCGGAGGAGCATGGACCCTCCCCTGCCTGGGGGAGATCGCTCGCATTGACCTCACCGATGGCTGGGGAATATCCTACGGACAAGTTGAGAGAATGGCGCTCACCGGGCTGGGCTTTAAAGCAAGCGTCCAAATCTGATACCAAATTTGATACGGAGGTGATGAAAGATTGGGAGGCAGCGTTCATGGTGATAATTTTGAGTCCAGTAATGCCTGGCTGGCCATGGATATAGCTTATTCCGGGGCCGGGGCTTTCTCCATCTACAGAATCACCCAATCCTTGCCAGGAGAGAAAATTAAATTACATCTATTGAGACTTATTTCGAGTAAATGTACTGAGGTGCTCCGGCGACGCACTGACTAAGTTGCTGCTTTCCTTCCCGGCACTTCGACCGAAAGATTTGAGCAAAACCTGCCTCTATCACCAGGGGCAGGTTTTGGAACCGCCTCAAAAGGCCCTACAAAACCATAAGAAGCCCCCCTTCATGGCGAAGGGGGGGCTTCTTGTTCAAACCATTTAGGCCGTAAATTTGAGGTCAAGCGGTTGAGGCCACTGCCAACCCTAGACCACTCCAAACACGACCACCAGGCCCAGTACAGCACCGAAGACAATCAAGGCATAGAACTGAGCCCGACCGTTCTCCAAATACTTCAGCCCCTCGCCTGTGACGAGGGTGACAAAGCCCGTGAGGTTGACCACGCCATCCACAACCTTGGAATCGACCTCCAGCACCTGACGGGCCAGACGGCGGCTGCCCTGGACAAACAGGGCATTGTTGATGTCATCCAGATACCACTTGTTGCGCGAGAGCCAGTAGAGGGGGGCGAACTTCTGGGCGATCGCCCCCGGATCAACGGTTTTCGTACGATACATCAGCGAAGCCAGGGTAATGCCCACCAGGCCAATGCCCACGGAGCTACCGCCCATGATCAAGAATTCCATCAGATCAAATTCCTGGGCGACCTCAACCAGCTCGTTAGGCGGGTAGATAAAGGCCTCGAATTTGTTGGCAAAGGGCGTGCCTAGCAAGCCAATCAGCGCTGCCGGAACCGCCAGCACCATCAGCGGCAGCGTCATGGTGATGGGGGATTCGTGGGGTTCCGAGGCATGGTGATGGTCATGATCATGCTCATCGCCATGGCTGGAACTGCCCTGCGCTCCCACCGGAGCCAGCTCCTGCTTGTTCATTGCACCGGGACCAAAGGCAAAGACACCGGCTGCCTCCGCCTTGAGCTGGCGTTGGATGCCCACATCCTGGCCGCGAAACTCGCCTTCAAAGGTGAGGAAATACATGCGGAACATATAGAACGCCGTCAGACCGGCGGTGGCATAGCCCACCAGCCACAGGGTCGGATTGGCCTGGAAAGTGGCTCCCAGGATTTCATCCTTGGACCAGAAGCCCGCAAAGGGCGGGATGCCGGAGATGGCCAGGGTGCCGATCAAAAAGGTGGTGGCGGTGGCAGGCATATACTTGCGCAGATTGCCCATCAGCCGCATGTCCTGGGCCAGGACCGCATCGTGGCCGACGACGTCTTCCATGCCGTGGATCACAGAACCGGAGCCCAGGAAGAGCATGGCTTTGAAGTAGGCGTGGGTCATGAGGTGAAAGAGGCCCGCGCTGTAGGCCCCGACGCCCATGGCCATGACCATGTAGCCCAGTTGGGACATGGTGGAATAGGCGAGGCCCTTCTTGATGTCGTTTTGGGTGAGGGCGATCGTTGCGCCCAGGAAGGCAGTTACGCCGCCCACCCAGGAAATCGTGGTCATCACCGTAGGCAACTGCTCGAACACGGGGAACATGCGGGCGACCAAAAAGACCCCCGCCGCCACCATGGTTGCCGCATGGATCAGGGCCGAAATCGGTGTCGGCCCCTCCATGGCATCGGGCAGCCAGACATGGAGGGGGAACTGGGCGGACTTGGCCATCGGCCCCATGAAGACCAGAATGGCCAGGACCGTAGCGAGGGTCGCGCTGAGGGCTCCGGAGGAGATCAGGGCTTCCAGCCGCTCGCCCATGACGTCGAACTCGAAGCTGCCCGTGGCCCAGTAGAGGCCCAACATGCCCAGCAGCAAGCCAAAGTCACCGACCCGGTTGGTGACAAAGGCCTTTTGACAGGCATCGGCAGCGCCTTTGCGGTCGTACCAGAAGCCAATCAGCAGGTAGGAACACATGCCCACCAGCTCCCAAAACACATAGATCTGCACGAGGTTTGGGCTGAGTACCAAGCCCAACATCGAAGCGCTAAATAAGCTCAAATAGGCGTAGAACCGCACATAGCTTTTGTCATGGGCCATGTATCCATCGGTGTAAATCATCACCAGAATGGCAACGGAGGTGACCACCGCCAGCATCAGCGTTGTGAGGTGATCGACGCTATAGCCCATGTTGAGATGGAAGTCGCCTGCCGCCGCCCATTCAAAGGTGCGCAGGTAGGGCTCATGGCCTTGGATTTGGCTCCACAGGAGGGCGAAGGAGAGGGTCGCAGCGGCCCCCATCAGGGTCAATATAAAGACTGCGTTAATTTGGCGCAGTCGGTTGGTGGATTCATTGAATGACAACAGTCCAATGCCAACCAGCGTTGCGCCGAGCAGCGGCAGGACTGGAATCAGCCATGCGTAGTCGTACAGAATTTCCATTACTTGGCCTCGGCTCTGGTTCGAGATCCGCTAGAACTGGTTCTGGGGCAAATCCCCACCATTTTTACATAGATAGCAAAAAGCCTCCGCTTCCATTCGGTGATCTCTTAAGGATCGAAGCTTGAAGAGCAGCGAAAGCAGCCAGACTGGGGCTGGGGCCAGTCTGGCCGGGATTGGCCTGGAGGGGCGATCGCCCCGGCTGTCATCCCCGGCTGTCATCCCCAAACGTCATCCCCAATCTGGCTGCTCTGAAGATGGCCTTCGAGCCTGGGTTCGGGTTACTGCGTTTGGAATTGAAACTGAGACAGGCGTTCTAGGGCATAGCGCAGCTCATCGCGCTCGCGGAAGCCTTCGATGCGATCGCAGACTTGACCCCGTTCCAGCAGCAGCAGCGTGGGCAGCGTGGTCAAACGGTAGGCATTGGCTAGCTTAAAGTTCTCATCGGCATTGATGCTGACCAGCTTGTAATCCTGCAAACGACTGGACTTCAACTGATTGAGGAGTGGGTCTACTAAACGACAGACGCCACACCAGGGAGCCCAAAAATTGATTAGCACCGGCAGGGAAGAATCGATCACTTCACGCTGGAAGGTTGCTTCGTTAACAGCTATCACAAAGGTTTCCTTAAACAGGTTTACTCAATATTCCCGAACAGGCGGGCGGCCCCATCCTAGGAAGACAACATCCCATTGGCCTAAAACAGGCCTAGATAGCCCAGGGGAGCAAGATGCTCTTTGGGCGATGGGCTGGGCGGGCCAATGGATTGGGGATGGATGGTGGGTTAGTTAAAAAACTGGCGATCGCCCCAGTG
This sequence comes from Synechococcales cyanobacterium RM1_1_8, assembly GCA_012032745.1. Lineage (GTDB taxonomy): Bacteria > Cyanobacteriota > Cyanobacteriia > PCC-9006 > JAAUQQ01 > JAAUQQ01. The sequence goes on along the minus strand of JAAUQQ010000045.1, from coordinate 10,788 downwards.
CAAACCTGTTGTCAAGCCAGGATTGGGAAACGCGATGGGGCTCGACCGGGGCAAAGGGGCCCTTGGGGAGCGCGAGCTGTGGGAGGATCTCAGGGACGATGGGAAGGTGAAATGGGAAATAACCGCAGGGTTTAGGGCTAGGTCTGGGTAAAACCGGCTGGGGATCAAGCTGGACGCTTCCGCCCCATAGCTCTATTAAAAATTATGCTATCAGGCCTGCTGTCCGAACGTAGCTCTCCCAAAAACTCCCAAAAACTTTAGGGAATCAGCCCTGCTGGGGATCGCTACCCACCGTTTCATCTTAAGGATTTCTTCCAAAGTTCGCTGCCTGGTTGTTCGCCCATTGGCCCAGGCGGGGCCAAGCTGCTGCCTGGCGATCCCCCGCTGAAGGCCTAGGGGAATCCGCGCTTGGGCCACTGGATCCGCCGGACTTCGAAAGTTCGAGATTCAGCAAACCCAACCCAGGCCTAACTGACCCAGATCGAGCCTTGCGAGGCTGATCCCCCAGGGCTGCTGTGGGAGCACCATGGCCAGGACTTGGGGGGACAGGGCTCTGAGCCATAGCTGCTGGTCTGGGTCAGTCTGGGGCCTGTCGGTCTGGGGCCTGTCAGACCCTGGGAGTTGTAATTTGCCCAGGATTTGCCCGCTTCGATCCAGCAAGGCCAGCTCTCCGGTGGCACTGGCGATCGCGCAGCCCCAGGAGAAGGGGCAGATCTGCTGGGGCAGGATGGGCAGCGCCAGACGCTGGAGGCGATAGGGCTTGAGTCCAATGTGGATCAATGTGGGCTGGGGGGGCTGAAACTGGGGCTGAAGCTGGGCCTCGATCGCCCAGAGTTCGTAGGGGGAACTGCCCTGAACCCAGCGGCTAATGGGGATGGGGAGAATAAATTGGTTGAGCCATTGCCCTCGCCGGTTGAACAGGCTGAGGCGCTGGGCGATGGGAGAGGTTGACGTGCCAGCAACCGGGCTTCCAGCAACTGGGCTTCCAGAAAATAGCGCCAGGCCATGGCGGCGGTCCAAGATTTCGAGGCCCATGACCTGGCCCAGGGGGGGGCAGGCGATCGCTCTGGTTTTCGGGCAATCGGGCGGTTTCGCTCGATCGGGCTGGGCCAGCGTTGGAGGCAGCAGCACTAGGCGATCGGATTGATGGGGCGATCGCGCAATCCAGGCTCCCCAATTGTGGCGAGGGGAGACCGTGAGGTGGTGGAGGGTTTGGCTTGGCGAACTGCGTTGAAGGCAGGTGAAAGGGGCGACGGCGGGCTCGGTTGGGTTCGCCGGGACTGGAGCCGGGGCGGGCTGGAGCGGCCAGCTATAGATCCCCTGGGGGGTGCTGGCAAAGCCTCGGTGGGCGCTGAGGGCGAGGGCTGTGACCGGGGCAGGCAGGCGGGGGCCTGGGAGGAGGGAGGAGTTTGGGAGTTTGGGAGTTTGGGAGGTTGGGAGGGGGAGGTTGGGGGTGGGAGATGGGACGGCTCCCGGGTGGGGGGTGTCCCAGCCTGGTAGGGATAGGCGATGGATTTGATGGCCTTGGCTGAGCCATAGCTGGGGGCTAATGGCTGGGCTAATGGCTGGGCTAAGCGTCGATTGAGCGTGGGCGATGGCTAGGGGGATGTCCGGGGTTGGGCAATGGCTTCGCAAGCTTGCGGAGGAATCGCCCAGGGGCAGCTTAATCCAGGCCGTATGGTCGGGCCAGGGCAAGATGCTGAAAGCGGCTAGGGGCTTAAATAGCCCCTGGCGGTGTGGGCCAGCAGAATCTTGGGCTGGGTGAGGGGCCTCCTGGTTACGGGCTTGCTGGAGGGCCATGGCCATGGCCCTGGCATCGCGAAAGCGCTCCGATGGCTCCGGTGCTAGGGCAAGGCCCAAGAGCTTCCCGTAGGTCGCGGGTAGGTGATCCCACCGGGGCAGTGGCTGGGGCGCGGGAGGCTGGGCCGGGCTCGGTTTGCTGGGGCTGCCGGGGGATGAGTGGCGATTGGATGCTGAATGGTGATTGGATGCTGAATGGCGATCGGATGCTGAATGGCGATCGGGGAATGAATGAGCCGGGGGGCGATCGCCCAGCAAAATTTCATGGAGAATAATCCCCACGGCGTAGAGATCCGAAGCCGCACAGGCCCTGCCCACAAACCGCTCCGGTGCCATGTAGGCGGGAGAGCCCTCGTGATCAGCAGCCAAGCCAACGCCCAGGGGCTGATTTTGGGCAATGCCAAAGTCGGTCAAGCAGGCGCGCCAGCCCGAGGGCACCGGCTCAACTAAAATGTTTTCAGGTTTGACATCGCAGTGAATGATGCCGCGATCGTGGGCCTGGGCCAAGCCCCCCAATACCTGCACCAGACAATCGATTAACAGATCCTGACGGGGCATCGGAACCCCATTTAAGAGCTGGCGCAGCGTGCCCCCAGCACAGTAACCCAACACTAAACAGCGCCCCGAATCCGTCTGTTCAACCCCATGGAGCTGATTAATATGGGGATGGCTGAGGCTGAGCAAAACTCCCAGCTCCCGCAGGAACTGGCTGGTGCTAGAACGCCGCCGGTCCAACAGCTTTAGCGCCACCAACCGCCCGCTGGGACGGTGCAGGGCACAGTAGACCTTGCCATACTGGCCCTGGGCCACTAGCCCCAGGGGCCGGTAGCGCGCCTTGAGTGACCCGAGCGGCGCTGCATCCATGGCGCAGCCTAGGCAGCGAGCCCCTGCAAAATGCTTTGCCAATCCCCTTGGCCCGCTGTTTCGGCAACCTGGGCTTCGGCGGGCTCCAGGCGGTCTTCCAGGCCAATCACAAAGCGGTTGCAGTCGGCCCCGAGGGACTCGCAGCTAATTTGGAGGCAGGACAGCTCCTGGCCCGTCAGGGCCGAGAAAAAGGCGGCCAGAATGCCCACATCCATGAAGCAGACGGGATAGTTGAGCTGGGGGGCCTGGGCGGCAAAGGGAGAATTCCAAGTCTGGATCAGGATCAGGCCCTGGTCGGCATAGGACGGATCCAGCTCCAGAATTCCCCAGCCATGGCTGACCCAGCATTGCTTCAGCGACTGCAAAAATCCGCCATGGTCAAGGCTGAGAGGGGAATGCCGTAGTGGCTGGCCATCTCTTCGCTAAAACGCTGATAAAAGTTCTTGCCCCACCAGCGGCCACAGTTGATCAAAACCAGGCGGGAGGCCAGGCCGGTCTCCTGTTCTAGGCCAGCGTAGAGGGCCTTGATCAAGGTGTCGGGAATGGCGATCAGGCGGCTGCCGCTGCGGTTTTCCAGCAGGCCCAGCTCCGCATCGCTGCGAACGTAGGTGCGCGCTGCAAAGTAGTTTCCAGCCGCAGCTTTGGGGGTTAGGAGATCGGCGACAGAAATCATGGCAGGGGAGGGTGGGGTGGGCCAGGGATAGGGAATGGGGGGTTAGGCGATCGCGGCAGGGAGCTGCTGAAAAGGTTTGAGGTAGGGGGCTAGGAGCTGAAATTGATTGGGCTGGAGCGATCGCTGGAGCTGCTGGGCGAGCAGGTTAAAGCATTGCTGGTCCGTTGCCTGGGAGCTATAGCTTTTTTGGCTTTGTTCCACCCAGCGCAGGGTGTCATCCAGGCTGGACATATCGTTGATCAGCATCGCCATGGCGCTGGCGCGCAGCACGGCAATGGCCAGTTTGAGGCTGCGCTCCAGGGCCGCCGTGGACTCCCCTACACATTGCAGCTCCAGCTTGTCGGCGACGGGTTGCAGCAGGGCTAGCTCCTGGTCGCGAATCTGGCGATAGATCTTGAGGCGCTGGGGCAAGGACTGGCTGTAGCCCCCCAGGGACTTCAGCTCATCGACGTTGAGATAGCGTCGATCGGATTCGCTGAAAAAGTTCGATAGCGGGTGCATTGGAATCCTCGGGGAAAAAATCCGCCAGGCCAGGATGGGGCTGCGGCAGCTTCACGGGTCGCGTTTGGGCTGGGGGGAAAGGTGAAGGAAGGCAGGCTAGGACGGAAAGCTGCCCAGGGAGTGGGGCGATCGCTAATTTTTATACCACTCTTTTCCCCGTCCTGGAATGGGAACTTGTCCAGGGCTTCCCCCGCTCTAAAATACCGCCCCGCCAGGTTCAGCCACTCAGAAGGCATCCCCAAAGTTGCCCAAAAAATCATCCAGGGTGACGTTGCCCCAGTCCGGCGGGGACTCATCGGCAATTTCATCTAGCTCGGGCAGCTCATAGACCTCCGGAGCATCCGGGCCGAGGCCATTGCTCGGATCGGAGCTGACGGCATCGCCCGGCAAAACGGCTCCCGATTGTCCGGGGGCCGCCGCGCGCGAGCCACCCTGCCAGGGAATGGCCGCAAAAAACGCGCCGACGCTGAGGTGATAGCCCAGAACGATGGGCCGAGGCGGGGCGAGGGATTGTTCGAGGAGGGCGATGGGCAGGTTTTCCCAGTTGCAGCGGGCGAAAAATGCCCCCACGGTCTGCTGCTGCCAGGCTGATGGGCCGCCCGGCTCCCCAGCTCGAACCTCTGTGTTGCCCAAAGTCGTTTGAATCATCGCTGCTCAACCATCCCGTTCTCAACCTTCCTTCCTTGGGGCCAAAGATGGCCCCAAGGCCTAGCGCCCCTGCCGCAGGCGGGATGCAATATCCTTGGCGGTGGCCCCTTCATTCAGCCAGAAGGCAGCGGCATTGATTCGGTCTTGGCCACCCACCAAAAACTTACAGTAGTTCTCCCCCATGGAATAGCACTGGATTTCGATGCAGCTCAGTTGTTTTTTGACCAGCTCCGTAAAAAAGCCTGCGAACAGACCGGCGTAGATGTGGCAGGCGGGTTTGCCCACATCTCCCAGGGTGCGGGCCATGGCGGAATCGAACAGGTTGATGAACATGAAGCCTTGCTGGCGATCGCTCAAGTCCACCTCCCAGCGCCCCCAGCCCTGGCTAATGTAAGGCCACCACCAGGTCTCCAGCAAAAACATCAGATTCACCTGACGCATGCTGCGGCCATACTCCTGCTCAAACCACTTCTCGAACACAAAAGAATCGCGCTTGCCCCACTCACAGCCCACGGTGTACATCACCGCTGCGGAAGCATCGCCGACTTCTTCTTCCAAGCCTTCAATCAGCCCCAAAATGAAGTCTTCGCTGGTGAGAAAATTTTGGCTGCCGTTCCAGTCCACCAGCGTCCCCCGGTCGGGGTCAAAGCGAAAGAAATCGCTGAAGCCATAGTGATTGTGCTTTTGGGGAAACTTGAGTTTCGCATCGGGCGGGGTCAGAACCGGAGTCACCATGGGAGGAATTGCCTAGAAAGAAGTGCCTGGATGGAGATGAGGATGGGCAGTGCGATGAGGATGAACAGTGCGATGACGAGGGCAAGGGACTCGCCCCAGCGACCCACTTAAAGGCCGTGGGTCTGCTTGAAGTAGTGAGACAACTCGAAGTTAACATTCTTGAGCAGTTTCAACATCGAGCGTGTCACTAGTTTTCCCTGCTGCACCAGAATGCTGCCGGTGATGGGATGGAGCAGATCTTGATTGGCGCGGCGGCCAATCAGAGCCTCTAGGTCTTGGATGGATTGCACGTACATGCCCGCAGGCAATTCCACGACGATCCCATGGCCCTGAACCCGAGTTTGGCAGGCGAGGCGAGAGTTGGGCCGACAGGAAGTAATCACCTCCAGGGTGCGCTGCTCGCGGCGGGACATGGGGGAAACGGACTGCCCCCCGGCCTGGATGTAGATGTGGCAGGTGGCGCACATGCCCCGTCCGCCACATTCTTTGAGGACATCCAAATCCTTGTTGAGCAACACCGAGAGCAGGGTCGCATTGGTCTCTACTGTCAGGCTCTGGGCGATGGGTTCGAGTCGGACTTGCTTGGCCATGACGCCTAACTTGCATGGAGCCTAACTGGAAGCGAGCCTAGCTTGTGGGATCTACTTTGGGTATCTATAAGGACTTCCAGAGATTTAATCATCCAGGTCGAGCTTAGGGCTCGGCAGGGCATTCAGCGGAACGCCCCTACGGTCGAACAACACTGACTCATGAACTCCCCACCTCCCCAATTTGGATGCTTTATTCCTTGAAAGTCCCCAATGGCAAGTCCAAGAGGGCAGCTTGGTCGGTGGATAGGGTCTGCTGGGCCAGTTGGGGGAAGTCGCGAATGACCTTGCTACAGCGACCCACAAATTGGCTAGACCAATCCTGGAGGGCCAACTGCTGTCCTGCGGTAACCGGCGATTGGCGGCTGGCCGCATAGTCGGGGCTGAGGCGCAGGCTCTGGGCTGTGCGCTCGATCGCAAAGGCCGCCTGGAGCCAATCATCCCCTGGACGGCTGGTGCGCCAGTAGTTGACGATCACCGCTCGACCCAGGTAGTGGGCCGAGCATTCGCCCAGGGCATTGAGGGCATCGACATAGTCTTCTAGGGCGGCCAGCCGGGGGGCTGGGGAGCCGGGGCTGCCTGGGTTCTCGGCGCTGTCTGGATCTGCTGCCTCTTCAGCGTCCTGGCCGAACAGCTCATCAATTTCGATGCCTTCATTTAGGGCGATCGCATCCAGACGATGGCTGAGGGCGCGATCGGCCGAAGCAGCCCCAGCCGGAGCTTGGGTCTCGATCTTCTGATTCTGGGCGGCCTGAGTCCCGAGTCGCTGATCTGGCAGCGCGCTGCTTTCACGCATCGCTGCTTCCACTTGTTCCACCAGGGCCGCTGCATCGGCGGGCTCATCCCAAGGTGAAATATCCATGTCCGGTAGGCTGAAGGCCTCTGTGGGGCGATCGGCCCCCGGTAGGCCGTCCAGGGTCGGTGTATCGTCGCTGGCGGAAGCGGGGGCACTGGAAGCGGGGTCACTGGCCAAGGCGGGAGAGGCCAGTCCAGGATGGCTCGGTGCGAGATTGGCTAGATCTAGCTCCAGCAGCTTTGCAGCCGGAGCTGTGGCCTTGGCATTGTCTCCTCGCCTGGTTGGCGGGTTGGCGCTGGTCGGTTTGGCAGGGGGCTTGGGGGTAGCCGGTGCGGTGGCAGCCGACTGGACAGGAGGAGCTTCCGGGACAGGGGCAGAGACGGCCTCTTCGATGGGGAGGGCTTGATCCGCTGGGGACTCAAAGTCATCTTCGCCCAGGGAGAGGGTATCCATGAGGGCGGCGAGGTCACCGTGGTGGTCCGCTGGGGGACGCTGGGGCCGGCTGCGGTCTGGTTGACTGCGGTCTGGTTGACTGCGGTCTGGTGAGCTTGGGGCAGGCCGACCGAGGGTGGGAGACTGGGGCGCGGCTTTGGGAGCCTGGGCTGTCGTTCTGGCGGTGGGCTTGGCGGCAGAGCTTGCGGTGGCGGAGGACAGCGGTGTCGAGCTGGCTCCGGCCGGTGGCTGGACTGTCGGCTGGACTGTCGGCCGGACTGTCGGCTGGGTCGTTGGCTTGGCCGGGGCATCCGGGGCGATGGAAGCCGTGGAGATGTCCGTAATCTCTGTGTCCGCTGCGACCGCATAGTCGGCACTGCCGCTGGGAATGACGGGGGTGGGCAGGTCCGCAGGCGGGGCGGGTCGCCCCAGAATGGTGGGGGCGACAGAAAACGCGGCCTGGGGGTGGCGTTTTAAGCGGTGGCGTTTTAAGCGATGGAGTGAGCGGCGGTGAATTGGCTGCAAATGGGGCAGGACGTCCAGCCTCGCTCAGGTCGAGGGGCGTGGCTTCGCCATTGCGTGCGCCCAGGACTTCTTGGAAAACTTCTAGGGTCGCTGGAGCATCTCGATTGAAGCTCGCCCGCAGTTGGGTAAAGGCATCGAAATAGTCGGGATAGATCAGATTGTCGTGGGTCAGGGCCAGCAGAATCTGTTCTTGGGAGAGCTTGTGAATGTAGACCTGGGTGTCTGGAAACTGAAATTCGAAGGAGTCAAAGTCGTCGGGAATGGTCTCCAGGACTTGCCATACGCCCTGGGCAAGTGCCTCGCGCTGCTGGGAGTTGAGGATGCGCTCAATGCCTTGAAAATAGGGACGCGATCGCCCATCGATCAGCGCCACACCCTTCATTCCTGAGACATTCAAGAACGATTGGACAACTTCCCAGGTTGTATCTGTGCTTAACATTTATTTTAGTTTCGCATTGTAAGCTGCCTCGAAAGGCATAGTATTCAAAGCAGAGCCGCGTACTCCCAACAGAGCCGCGTACTCCCAACAGAGCCGCGCACTCAGAACATAGAGCAGCCTTCTCGAACCTTCGCGAAGCGTCTTCCTGGCAGCCATCGCCCAAATCCTTTGGCCAGGGCCTACTATATGCCAGGTTTCCCGCCCGAGCTTTCTGATGCTGCAAGGGGCGACCATCACGATGCCGGGGGCAGGATGGAGCCAGTGACGGCAAGGCCAGTGACGGCAAGGCCAGTGACGATAAGGCCAGTAACGGTAAAGCTGGACGGTTGGTTGAAGCCTTGGAGTTGTTCAGGGCGATATCGGGTGGCAAAGGCCCCCCAAAAACGATGCTAGAAGTCCTGACACAAAATGAATTCTGCTTAACCCTGGGAGATGAACCCTGGGAGATGACCGCATCGGAGTAGACTGAGGCGCGAAAGCTACCACAGAGGTGGCGCGAACTGGGCATGGGGGATCCGCCGAACCGCAAGCGTCTCCTGGGGATGTAATTTACCTTGTGATTGGCTTTTTTGGAGTAGGTTTAGCTGCTATGTCTGATCTTCCATTTACGCTAGACCAACTCAGGATACTCAAGGCGATCGCCGCTGAGGGAAGCTTCAAGCGAGCTGCGGATAGTCTATACGTTTCCCAACCTGCCGTCAGCCTCCAGGTACAAAACTTAGAGCGGCAGCTAGATGTACCGCTGTTTGACCGGGGTGGCCGCCGCGCCCAGCTCACCGAAGCGGGCCACCTGCTGCTCAACTATGGCGAGAAGATCCTCAGCCTCTGCCAAGAAACCTGCCGCGCCGTCGAAGATCTCCAAAATTTGCAGGGCGGCACGCTGATTGTGGGGGCGAGCCAGACCACGGGCACCTACCTGCTGCCCCGCATGATCGGCCTGTTTCGCAAGCGCTATGCCGATGTGGCCGTGCAGCTCCATGTCCATTCCACCCGGCGCACCTCCTGGAGCGTCGCCAATGGCCAGATCGATCTGGCGATCATCGGTGGGGAGGTGCCGGTGGAGCTGCAAGACTCCCTGGTGACCGTGCCCTATGCCGAGGATGAGCTGGCCCTGATTGTGCCGGTGTTTCACCCCCTGGCCCAGGTGGCCAAGATTCAGCGCGAAGACCTCTACAAGCTGGATTTTATCGCCCTGGATTCCCAGTCCACGATCCGCAAGGTGATTGACCAGGTGCTGACCCGCTGCGGCATCGAGACCCGCCGCCTGCGGGTGCAGATGGAGCTAAATTCGATCGAGGCGATTAAAAATGCGGTTCAGTCGGGGCTGGGGGCGGCCTTTGTTTCGGTGTCGGCGATCGAAAAAGAGCTGGAAATCGAATTGCTCCACCGCGCTCCCGTGGAGGATGTGGTGATCAAGCGCACCCTGGCGGTGATCTACAATCCCAACCGCTATCGGTCCAAGGCGGCGGAAGCCTTTAGCCGCGAGATTCTGCCTCGCTTTGCCAATCCCGAATGGGACAAGTCCTTCGATCTCTATTCCCTGGCTGCGGGCAAGCTGGCTGCGGGCAAGGAGAGTGGTGGCTCCTAAGTTATATTGCCTGTGGGTTAGGCTGGAGTCCAGCGGGGGGCGATCGGGTTTCCGGGTCTGGCTTTTGCTGGATGGCTCCCCTGGGATGAGTTGTTCTGTTCGATGTCACTGATTTGAGCCGCTGTTGAGCGATCTATGGAGCTGATCTGTACCCGCCCCGGCTGCCCCCGGCCTGCTGCTAATGTGTTTCCCGATCTCTCCGATCGCAGCGTTCTCAAAACGGTGTCGCAAAAGTTTTGCACGGCCTGTGGGATGCCGCTGATTTTAGGTGGGCAATATTTGCCCCAGCGCTTGTTGGGCAAGGGCGGTTTTGGGGCGGCTTACTATGCGGTCAATCGCTACTCTCCGACGTTGCGCCCCTGTGTGGTCAAGCTGTTCCAGCCCGATGGCGACCTCAGCCCGGACCAGTTGGAGCTGGCCCAGCGGCTGTTTGAGGGGGAGGCCATTGCCCTGGAGGAGCTGGGCAATGCCCATCGCCAGATCCCGGATTTGCTGGCCTATTTTTCTTTGGAAGTGGGCAGTATGCAGCCGGGTAAGCAGCAGGAGCTGTTTTATCTGGTGCAGGAATATATCGATGGCCAGTCCCTGGAGCAGGAGCAGGCCCAGCGGGGGGCTTTTTCGGAAGGGGAAGCCTTGGAAGTCCTGGAAAAGGTGTTGCCGATTCTCCAGTTTGTCCATGAGCGCGGCAGTATCCATCGGGATATTAAGCCATCGAATATTATGCGCGATCGCCAGGGCCAGATGTACCTCCTGGACTTCGGCGCGGTCAAGCAGGTGACCCAAAGCGCTGCCGGGGCGACTCCCAAAGCCTCCACCGGCATCTATTCCATGGGCTATGCGCCGACGGAGCAAATGCAGGGCGGTCGCGTCTATCCCGCCACGGACCTCTATGCCTTGGGAGTGACCATCCTGGTGCTGTTGACCCACCAGGAGCCCGAAGCCCTGTTCGACAGCTTCCAGAGTCGGTGGAGCTTTGATTGCGATCCCCCCATTAGCCAGGGGTTACAGCTCGTTTTGGCTCGGATGTTAGAGGCGAAACCGAGCGATCGCTTTGACTCCGCCGCCCAGGTTCTCAAGGCCCTGGCCTTGATTCGCGGCAGGGGCGCAGCGGTGCCGCCGCCCCTGTCCCAGGCCCAGAACCAGGCCCAGAACCAGGCCCAGAACCAGGCCCAGCCCCAATCTCCACCGGTATCGGTCGCC
>JAAUQQ010000044.1 GCA_012032745.1 Synechococcales cyanobacterium RM1_1_8 | reverse complement strand
CGGTGAGGACGATCAGGTCGGGGGGGAGACGGCGGTCACCTTCCATGCCAGGGAAGCCCATGTAGGTCGAGTTGGGCACAAAGAAGCCCGTGGGCATGGACTTTTCGACGACGGGGTGGCGACCGTCTTTGATTTTGAGAATGCGATCGGTGGTGATTTCCGGGCGGCAGTAGTCCTGGTAAATGGCAGTTTCGGCCAGAGATGCTAATACATCTAGTGCTGCAACCGCCTGGGCCACGCTGCGAATCAGCACCGCTTGCTCGCCCACGTCTTCCCGCAGCTTGAGGAAGATTTCGTATTCCAACTGGTTGAGGGTTTCCTGGGCGTTGAGGATGCGGGTTTCGCGGTCCTTTAGCTCCGGTGTAATGTAGCGCTCTTCCTTGAGCAGGGTCTGCTTGCGGATGTAGTCATCGGGGATGCTGGGTTCGATGCTCTTGGCGCGGGTGACGCTGATGTAGTAGCCGAAGTTTTTGTTGTAGCCGACTTTGAGGCTGGGCACGCCCGTGCGCTCCCGCTCGGTCATTTCCAGGTTGGCGATCCATTGGCGATCGTCTTCCACCTGGGCGCGGAAGTCGTCTAGCTCTGGGTTGATGCCGGGGCGGATCAGGCCGCCCTCGGTGAGGTAGATCGGTGGCGAATCGACGAGATGGCCATGCAACGTTTGGCCCAGTTGCTCCAGCACCTGGGGGACGGTTTTGAGCCGTTGGAAATAGGGCGCGGTGCAATGGGCGATGATGCGGGCCAGCTCCGGCAGGCGGGAGAGAGAATCGGCTAGGGCCACCAGATCGCGGGCATTGGCCTTGCCCGAGGCGGCGCGACCGCTGAGGCGCTCCAGGTCGTAGATGTCGCGCAGGAGGGTGCGGAGACCCTGGCGGAGGCTGCCGTTTTGACCAGTTCTGCGATCGTGTCCTGGCGGGCGGCAATACCCTTCGGGTCCAGCAGCGGCTGCAACAACCAGCGCCGCAAAGCCCGTCCGCCCATGGTCGTCATGGTTTGGTCTAAAGCCCACAGCAAAGAACCAAAGAACGTCCCATCCCGCACGGTCTGGGTAATCTCCAGATTGCGCCTTGTCTGGTGGTCCAGCACTAGGAATTCCGTCAGGTTGTAGGTACAGAGGGGCTGGAGCAGAACCGGCGTCTCTTTTTGGGTGTCTTCCAGGTAATGCAATAATCCGCCCGCAGCCCGGATGGCTAGGGGCAGATGTTCGCAGCCCATGCCCTCCAGGGATTTGACCTTGAAGCGGTTGAGTAGACGCGACCTGGCCTCACTCTGCAAAAAGCTGGAGCGGGGCCGGAAGGTATAGCACAGGTTGCTGGGCAAACAGTCCGGCACTTCATCGAACTTCTCGGCAATCTTCTTCTCGCCGGGGCGCAGCAGGCCGATGATATCCGGCGCATCGACGGGATACAGCACCTCCGAAGGCTGGAGCCGCAGCAGCTCCTGGGTGAGCTGGTCGAGGTCTTCGGCCTGGACGGTGAGAAATTCCCCAGTGGAGATGTCGGCATAGGCCAAGGCCCAGTGGGCCTTTTCAATCACCACGGCAGCGAGGAAGTTATTGCGCCGGGCATTGAGCATCCCTTCTTCGAGAATCGTGCCGGGGGTAATCACCCGCGTCAGCTCCCGCTTGACCAATGGCCCCTGGGCCTGGGATGCCTCTTCCACCTGGTCGCAAATGGCGACGGCGAAGCCTTTTTCCACCAGTTGGGCGGCGTAGCGATCGAGGGCATGGTGGGGAATGCCGGACATGGGGATCTTGCCCACTTCCTTGCCTGCGCTCTTGGCGGTGAGAACCAGCTCCAGCTCCCGCGAGACCGTGACGGCATCCTGGAAGAAGCATTCAAAGAAATCGCCCATGCGGTAGAGCAGTAGGGCGCTGGGGTTGATTTCTTTGGTTTCGGCGTAGTGCCTCATGCTGGGGGTGAGCAGATCCCAGTCCACGGAGCGGTGGTTTTCGTATTGAATGTTGTGTTTGGCCAGGTAGTCGGGGCGCTGGCTGGGGGAGTCGCTGGGCTCTTGGTCGCGGGCGAGGGTTGGCGATTGCGCTTCTTGAAGGTCTTCCGCAAGGTCTTCCGGAGCTTGGTCTGGGCCGGGCGGGTTGGCTGAGGAGGGGGCGGAGACCATGGACGGGCGAAACCTGAGCTTGGGCGATTTCTTTCTATTGTACGGAGGCTGGCGGGGCGGTCCAACCGTGGGGGGACAACTCGTAAGGTAATGAAATCATTCGGCTGAGGGGAGCCATCTTCCCCAGTTCTGGCCCAGAGTCGAATCTGATAAACTGGGAAAGTCCATCGCTGAGGCAAGTCTTGTGACCATCGCCACGCAAAGACGGATGAGCCTGGAGGAGTATCTGGCCTATGACGACGGCACGGATACCCGCTACGAATTGGTCGATGGGGTCTTAGTTGCGATGGGCGCGGAAAATCCTTTGAATCCAGCGATCGCGATGATGCTGGTGTTTCTGTTTGCTGACTTGGGCGTCCCTCGCCAGAACTTAATTATTGGGCACCAGGTCAGCGTCAGTTCTAGCCATGCGACTGCTCGGCAGCCGGATTTGATTGTGCATTCCAGTGAATCACGGGCTGCGACTTTGGGGGATGGCAAGTTACTCCGAGTCGATATGCCTGCGCCTTTACTGGTGGTGGAAGTCTGTTCCAATAGCAAAACCGATCGCCAGTCCTATCAGCGCGACTATGAGGAAAAGCCCGCTGAATATGCAGCGAGGGGGATTCCTGAATATTGGTTGATTGACCCGGATCGGGCGATCGTGAGGGTGGGCAGGTTAGTGGATCGCGCCTATCAGTTTCAGGACTTTACGGGCGATCGGGTGATTGTATCCCCGACGTTTCCAGGTCTGGGCCTGACGGCAGCGCAAGCACTGCGAGCCGGGTCTTGAGGGACTTCCAAAGATTGGTAGCGCTATTTCGTAAAGGATGAAGAATAGTCGCCATCACGCAGAAGCTTGACCAGGGATGTCCTTCACAATCAAGCCTTTTTCTCTATCCTTTACAAAGGTGGACTACCGCCCCACGCTGCCAAACCATCCGGATAGACCTATCCATCCTCTGTGAATCTACGCAGGCGTCTTGGCTAGGAAGACGAAACAATTGTCTTGGGCAGATGCAATCGAGCAGGCCTTGGTTCTGACCATAGAAGACTTGCCCAGGCAGTTGTTTGAGACTTGATTCTTCAGTGATGGATAGGCTTATGAATCGGCAAAATGAATCACCGTCACAGCTTGAGCCAGAGCTTCCCCCTCGGCCCAGGAAGCGCAGCTCCAGGGGCTTAGTCATCGCTGAATATACTGCTTTGAGCTTGTCTGTGGCTGGCACGATCGTTGCCTTTGTCTCCAAGCAAGCAGCCTATGCCGCCGCCCCCATTTCAGTCTCACTGTTTCTGAATCTGCTGAATCGCCAGCGCCTCAATCGACAGATTGAACAGCAGGCCCAGCTATCGGCCCAGCAGGCACAGGTGCTAGGCCACCTGGGGCAGGGATTGGAGCCATTGCAAGCGCAGGTGAGTGGGCTTCAGCTCGCAGTCGAGCACCAGGAGCAGCTTGAGCGCGATCGCCCAGACCCAGTCGCCCAACTGACCGAGCAGCTAAGCAACCAGTTCACAGCCCAGCTCGACCAAGCCCAGAGCGTCACCACGGAATAAGTCCAGGCGTTGCAAGAGCGCCTCGCTGGCCTGGCTTCACAACTTGAGCTAGAGCGACTTCAAGCAGAATTTTCTCAGCAGCTCACGCCTCTGACAGAGCAGATTGCCGCACAGAAGCAAGACTCAGAACAGCAGTCGCAGGCGCTTCAGCAACTGAAGCAGCAGCTTGGGGCGGGCCAAATCCAGCTAGAAGCGTTAGCCAATCGATTGGCGGCGATCGAGCAAATTGAGGGCGATCGCCCTGACTTCGCTGCCAAAATCAACCAGCTTCACCGGGCCATGGCAGGCCGACTCCAGGTGCTGGGACAGCTATTCAAAGGTCTGACTGCCCAGGAACAAACTACCCAGGAACAAACCACCCAGCTCCAGGCCGCGCTGGCGCAGCAAACCCAGCAAACCCATGCCCTCTCCGCCCAGCTTGGCCAGCTTGAGGCTGAGTTAAACCGCTACCTTCAAGACCACAACAGCACCCACCAAACGCTGGCTGCAAACTCGATTAGCCAGATTGACGAACTGACGCAGCGACTCCGCTGGCTAGAGGCACAAATCGCCCCAGAGGCAACGCTCTGTTTGAACCTAG
Organism: Synechococcales cyanobacterium RM1_1_8; assembly: GCA_012032745.1. Taxonomy (GTDB): domain Bacteria; phylum Cyanobacteriota; class Cyanobacteriia; order PCC-9006; family JAAUQQ01; genus JAAUQQ01. The sequence continues at coordinate 14,485 of JAAUQQ010000044.1, read as the reverse complement.
GCATTGACTTTGGCACTCGCTTCACCAAAGTCTGCTATCAGAATCTCAGCGATGATCAGAGCGAAATTATTCCATTTCAGCCCTACGATCGCGACCTCTCAGCGGTGTTTATCCTCAGTCAAATCGGCATCTGGCCGGATGGTCGACTGTTGGCGGGGTTGACAGAAACAGAATGGCAAAAGCTCCAGCGGCCCGGCGGGCGGGTGTTGGATGGGCTCAAGATGCGATTGGCAGATTTAGATCTGGGTGAGGCACAGCCGGGCTGGCGCTTGGAGGCTTTCCCAGAGTTGGATGAACCGGAGATGGTAGAGAATCTCTGCGCCTTCTATTTGAGCCGGGTGATTGGGCGATCGCAAACCTGGGTGAGGCAAAATCGTCCGCAGCTCGTCGCCAATGAAATCATTGAATGGAGCGCCAACGTGGGGGTTCCCGTGGCCTACTGTGATCAGCCACGGGTGGGCGATCGCTTCAACCGCGTGCTCTCCTTGGCCTGGTTGCTGAGCAATCAGCCCCAGACGGAGGAAATGACCTTAGAACGGCTAAAGCAGCAAATGGATGGATTGCGATCGCAACTCGACCCAGTCAGCAACTGCCACGCTATTCCAGAAATTGCAGCCGAAACCTGGTCATTCCTCAACTCCCGCGCCGCCCAGGATGGCTATTATCTCTTTTTTGATATCGGCGATGGCACGCTAGACGGCTGTGCTTTCCATTATGAGCGACGCCATGGCGACCCCAATATCGAGTTCTACTATGCCCAGATCTGCCCCTTGGGCGTCCGCTCGGTGAGCCAAGCCCTCTCCCAGGAGCTCAACCTGTCTGTGGAAGCCATCCACGGGCTACTGGGCAGCCCAACCCACCCCGAGGCGCTCATCCAGAGCCAACAGAGAAAGTTGGTGCAGCAAATGTTGGCGAAAGTGATCATCCAAGGCGGCAATATCTATAGACTCCACCACCCCGGCGATAAAGTTGATGCATACAGGAAAAATCTGAATATTTTTCTAGGAGGTGGTGGCAGCAAAATCCCATTCTTCCAACAGCTTCCCCATCAAACTCATCAAGAATTTGGTCATCGAAACAGTGGTATTCAGGGCTATGACGTCCAGGAATTACCTGCCCCAAAACAGCTAGAAATGAATGGGATCAGCCCTGGGGACTTCCATCGATTTGCCGTTGCCTTTGGCCTGGCCACTGATTATGAAAATCTAGCACCTTCCATCACCTTGCCCAAGCAAATGGAGCGGGAGAAGCCTAAAACCTACGCTTCCTCCCAAAGCCAGACGGTTAAGTACGAAGATACCAAAGATGCTGTTTAACCGGGTCATGGGACGATGAAGAATCAGGATTTGAACTGGGATCCGCAAACCCCTGGACAGGCTGTGCGAATCCGCAACAACCCCGGTCTCCAGGGCACCACCACCGGCAAAGTCAAGCAGTCTGGCACGCGATTGATGGTGCAGGTCAGCTTCGGCCCCAACGAGCGCTCCTACAAGCCCTATCCACTCCTGGAGCTTTGCAATAATGAGCCCGAAAGTATCGCAGCTTTACTCAAAAAAGGTAGGTTTGGCGGTATCGATGATCTGCGCCGCATCCTCACCTTCGAAAAGATTCAGGGTCACCTCACCAACATCTTCTACAGTATGGAAGTCAGCAACACTGACTTCTACGCCCACCAATTCAAACCCGTCTCCAAATTCATTGAGTCTCCCACGGGGCGCTTGCTGATTGCCGATGAGGTGGGTCTCGGCAAAACCGTCGAAGCAATCTATGTCTGGAAAGAGCTTCAAGCCCGCGCCGATGCCCGACGACTGTTGATTGTTTGCCCAGCGGTGCTGCGGGAAAAGTGGCAAGCAGATTTGCGCAAGCGGTTCAATTTGTTCGCCGATATTGTAGATGCAAAGACGCTGCTAGAAAGGCTCAATGGCGTGCAAGAGCGGAAGGCCCAAGCCTTCATTGCAATCACCAGCTTAGAAGGCTTGCGACCCACGAAAAATTGGGAAAGCGATCGCGATCAATCCCCCCGTGCTCGCTTCGCTCGCCTCCTGGATAACAGCACTGCAACGGAAGACTTCGGCCTGCTTGACCTCGTCATCATCGATGAGGCCCACTACCTACGTAATCCAGAAACGGCCAACCACCGTCTGGGTAACCTGCTGCGCGATGCTGCCCAACATCTGCTGCTACTCACGGCGACGCCGATCCAGATTAAAAGTGACAATCTCTACCACTTGCTCAAACTGATCAGCCCCGAAGACTTTTTTAATGCTGGCATCTTCCAAGACATGCTTAGCGCCAACGAGCCAGTGGTTCGTGCCCTCCGCCTGACCTGGCAACATCCACCGGACCTCGTCGGAGCAAAGGCTGCCGTGGAGGAGGCGTTACAGTCACGCTACTTCAGAGACAATCCGGTGCTCCAACAGTTGTGTCAACAGCTAAAACAGTCAGCATCCTTGAATGAAGCGGATTTGACCCGCCTGGGCTATCAGCTAGAGAACGCTTCTCTACTCAGCCAGTATCTGACCCGGAGCCGGAAGCGGGATGTGTTGATCAATCGTGTTCAGCGATCGCCCCAATCCCTCGCTGTCACCTTCTCCCCCCTAGAACGACAAATTTATGATCAAGTCTCCGAAGCCATTCGTCAGCAGGCCCAGGCAAAAGCGGTAGCTCCCTTTTCAGTCTGATCAGCCGCCAGCGCCAAATGGCCAGCTCCATCGCCGCTGCCCTGGGCCATTGGCAAGCAGAGGGCACAATCAAGGATTTTGATGTCGATGAGCAGCTCTGGCAGGATTTCGGCCAAAGCCATGGGCTAGAGGAGGATCATGCTGCACCCATGACCGCTGTTTCCTCGACCCTGCTGGACCTCGCCAACGTGGACCTCAAGCAACTGGAACGGGATGACTCGAAATATCGCCAGCTTGTCGATTTTCTCCGGAGAACGATCAAGGCGGAAAAAGAGGCCAAGTTCGTCATTTTTGCCTATTTCCGTGGCACCTTAAAATATCTGGAGCGACGGCTTCAGAGCGATGGCATTGAGACCTGCTTGATCCTGGGCGGCCAGGGCGATGACAAGTGGGATAATATTCGTCGCTTTGAACGCACGAAGGTGCCGATTTTGCTGTCCTCTGAGGTGGGCAGTGAAGGGATTGATCTCCAGTTTTGTCGATTTCTAATCAACTACGATCTGCCCTGGAACCCCATGCGGGTCGAGCAACGCATTGGCCGTCTAGATCGCTTGGGACAGCAGGCAGAAAAGATTTCGATTATTAATTTTAGTATTACAAATACGATTGAAGAAAAGATTCTGACGCGGCTTTACGATCGCATCGAAATCTTCCGGGAAAGCATTGGCGATCTCGAAGGGATTCTTGGAACCATGACTGAGCAGCTCTTGTTGGAGCTACTGAAACCTGATCTCAGCATCAAGCAGCAAGCACAGAAAGTGGAACAGACGGCAACGGCGATTTTAAAGCAGCGGCACCAGCAAAATCAGCTAGAACAAGAAGCCATTAATTTAGTCGCATTTTCCGATCATGTTGTGGCCTCGATTGAGCGCGATCGCAGCCAAGGTCGCTGGCTCCATCCCCAGGAAATCCAAGCCTTCGTCGAAGATTTCTTCGCCCGCGAATATCCCGGTACTGTGATCGCACCCTCCAGTGCAACCAACGGGCCTCTTTTCAAAATTCACCTGTCCACGGAAGCTCAAAACGACCTTGCCTTTTTCCTGCGCGCCCATCGCCTGGGCACCGCAACACAGCTCACTCGCTTGGCCGTCAACTGTTTTTACGAGCCGAAACGTCTTGGCAAGCTGGGCGAGGGCAAGCATCGACAAAATGAATTATTGGACCCAACCCATCCCCTCGTGGTTTGGATCAAGCATTGCTATGAGCAAAAACATGAGGCTTTCTATCCTCTCGCCGCGAGCCGTTTGGAATCTAAAATCTGCCAACCCGGACTCTTTTTATATCTCATCCACCGCTGGTCCTTTGAAGGGATTAAGCGATCGCAGCGCCTTAGTTACCAAGTGATAAACTGCGAAACCGGCCAGCGCTGGGCACCGGCCCAGTCCGAAGCATTCATCCACCAGCTCAGCCATGAAGCCAAGCCCCAGGCCAATGCTGCTAGCCTGATTCAGGACTGGGATGCCATATTCTCTGCCTTTGCCCAAGCCGATGAAGCCTTAGAAGATGAATTCTTCAAATCCGCTGAAGCGTTCCAGGCCGACAACGAGAACCGCTGCAACGTCCAGGAGCGCAACGCCCGCGACTTCGCCCAGCGCAGGCGGCAGATGCTGGAAGAACGCTTGGCCCGGTTCCGCGCCCAGGGGCAGACCCAAATCATTCCGGCCACAGCGGGGCAGATTGCCAAGGTAGAGCGGGAATTGTCCCTCAGGATCAAAACCATTGCTCAGCGCCGCAATATTGAAGACCGCATGGTGCAGTTAGCAGCGGGATTGGTCTGGGTGGAACCAGCCACGTCACGGGATGACCTTGGAACGGCCACCAGTGCCACGGTCACCAGGACAGCGGTCACCGGTACAGCGGCCACCGGTACGGCGGTCACCAGTACATTGATAGTGTAAAAACACCTCCTGGCCCCGCTGCTCCACGGAGAGCAACTGCAAACGCGGAGCCTGGGACGCCCAGAACCCGGCACCATCCACGGGCGTTGCGGCACGGCTCCCGCCCAGCACCAGCGGACAAACGGTCAACCACAGCTCATCCACCAGCCCCGCCCCAAACAGCGCCGCCGTGAGCTGCCCGCCGCCCAGCACTGCCAGCCGCGATCGCCCCTGGAGCGCCAGCGATCGCCAAATCGCGGGCCAATCCATCCCCCCCGCCTGGGTCAGGGGCGCAACCCAACACCGCTCAAAGGCCGCTGTTCCCTGCCAGCGCTGCGCTCCCGCCGCCGTGGTCAACAGCCAGCGCGGCACCGGCTGGCGAAAAAAGGGAGCGGTGGGATCGAGCTCCCCCGAGGCGGAACAGACGATCTGGATCGGCTGGGGCGATTGTCCGCGATCGGCCCGCGCCTGACACAGCCCTGGATCCCGCACCGACCGGGTGGTGCCATAGGCCCGCAGGGTGCCCGCCCCAAACAACACCGCATCGGCCTTGGCGACCTGGGCTTCGAGGTGGTGCTGGTCCGCTGGGGAGCCGAACCGCGCGGCGATCGCCCCCGATCTGAAATCTTGCCATCTGCACTCATGGCCAGGATTACGGTGGTGTGGGGCAGATCAAGGGCCATTGGCAAGGCTAAACCTGAGGTTTTGTGGCTTGGGTTTTGTAGCTTGGGTTTTGTAGCTTGGGTTTTGTAGCCTGGGTCTTGTAGCTTGAGTTTCGTAGCTTGATTAATATTCCGATGCTGCGGGCGTTTTAACCCTAGCCTGCCCCAACCCAATATTCAAAGCTAGAGTATTCAAAGCTAGAGTCAGAGGGAGCCCAATGACCAAGGCTGGATGGCAGGACAGAAGACTAACAAGCTAGGGCGATCCCAGCTCCTCGCCACGGGCAAAATTATTTTTGCGTAGAGAGAATTTTATCCGTAAAAACAGTTAAAAAAGTCTACATTTCACCAAAGATAAATCACTCCATTACAGTACGGTTACGGAATTAAAATCCTGGCATACTCAAGGAATCAGCAAATTCACGCTTAGACAGAGCCAGATCTTATTCCCATAGAGATTAATGGAGGTGACATGATTAAAGCAGGCCCACCTGGGGCAGAACAGGCCTCAGGATTTCCCCTCTGGATTGCCTAGGGCCGTGGTGGATGACGGTGGGAGCACCCTCACCCCAGCGGCAATGACGTTTTTCTGCCGGAACAGCCAGGCTCCCCAAAACAGCCAGACTCACCCGGCCCTAATTTCTCACCGAAGCCGATTTCTCACCGGAATTGAACCGTTTAGCCTGAGCTGTCTAGGTGAAGCCGTCCAACCTGGGCCGCTCAACCTGGGCCGCTCAACCTGGGCCGCTCAACCTAACCGTACCTCCCCCAGCCAAAGCAAACCCTAGCCTATTTCCCAGCCCAAATTCCAACCGGGGCCAGTCCTGCACCGCTCCGCAACTCAGTGCGCATTCTTCGTTGGCATCCACCATGGCCCTTGTGACTTCCCATAGCTTTCGCCGCATCCTGATGGCTCGCATTCTGCTGTTGCTGATGCCCATGCTTTGCATCAGCGAGTGGATGGTCTATCAGCAGGCTCGCCGCAGCCTGCTGGAAAATGCCCAGAGCCAAGCCCAGGAGATTGCCGCCGCCCGGACCGCCAGCCTGGCGCTGGAGCAGATGAAGCTCCAAGCTGGCTTCCCTTCGACCGCCCCAGTGACCCAGCGACCCAGCGACCCAGCGACCTGCCCAGCCACAGCGCCCCAATGCCAGCAAGAGGCCCTACAGCAAGAGGCCCTACAGCAAGAGGCCCTACAGCCTTACTGGCAGAGCATCTTGACCCAGCCCGCCGGGGCGATCGGAGGCGCTTCGCGGCCTCTCCTGGCCTTGGTCGATGCCCAGGGCAAGCTGCTGGGGCATTCCGAGGTACCTGGGGCCAGCCAGGGTCGCTGCCAAACGGATCTGGCCGAAACCCCGGACTGTGCGTTGCTCGCCGCCCTCCAGGCCCCAGCCTCCCAGGGGGGGCTCAATGACCTGCCCAAGGGCCTCTCCCGCAACTGGATTATCGGCAGCAGCACGGTACAGCTCAGTGGCCCCGCCGAGCCCACTTCCGCCAGCGCCAGCGATGCTAGGGGGGCCAGCGATGGGCGCTTGGTGGTCGCCCTGCCCGCCGAGCGGGTCTTGGCTCCCCTGCGGAACTTGTCCCACTGGATGGTGGGGGCGACGCTGATGTTGGCAGGGCTTTCGGCGGGGGTTGCGCTCTATCTCTCCCGTGAGCTGGCCCGTCCCGTGGAGGAACTGCGCGATCGCCTATTGATGGTACAGCAACAACTTTCTGAGACCTCCCTGGGGGCTCACCAAACCCTCACCAGCGATCGACAATTTGATATCCGTGAACTCCAGCAACTGGCCGGTGCCTTCGATCAGCTGATCGACTGCCTCAACCAGCGCACCACCGCCCTAGAACGGGCCACCGAGGAAGCCCACGCCGCCAGCAAAATGAAAAGTGAATTCCTGGCGGCCACCTCCCACGAGCTGCGCACCCCCCTCAATGCTCTGATCGGCCATTTGCGCCTCATCCAAGATGGCTACTGCGACAGCGCCCAGGAGACAGCCCTCTGCTTAGGCCAGGCCGACCAAGCCGCCCTACACCTGCTCAAGGTGCTGAATGAGCTGCTGGATATTGCTCGCATTGAAGCAGGAAATTTTGAATTCCAGATTCAATCCTTCGACCTGCTTCAGTTGATCGAGGAAGTCCTGGAAATGGAGCGCTCCACTCGATCCAAAAGCAGCTTACCCTCAGCCTCAAGGCTTCCCAGCGGGAGAATCTGGAGCGGTGTCAGTGGGTGGAGGCCGATCGCGACAAGCTCAAGCAAGTGATTCTAAATGTCGTCGCCAACGCCATTAAATTCACTGACTGTGGCAGTATCACCCTGGAGCTAAACCTAGAGCGCCGCTCCCAGCAGCCCCAGCGGCTGATCCTCAGCGTCACGGACACGGGGATTGGCATCGATCCCGGTCAACAGCGACAGCTTTTCCAGCCCTTTGCCCGTGCCGGTGCTGCGAAAAACCAATACGAAGGCAGCGGCCTGGGTCTGGCCATCTCCCGCACCTTGATGGAACGCATGGGGGGGGAAATTCATCTCATCAGCCATGGGATCGGCCAAGGGACCACGGTGAAGATTACTCTTGCCCCTGCCGCCCAGCCCGTGGATGGGGCGATCGCCCCAGCTGCGGGCGACCATGTTCCCCAGCCCGGCGCGCCCCCAGGGCCGCAGCGCCGCCAGGCCCCAGCAGGGGGTGGCCTAGCCCCGGTCCCTACTACAGCAACACCGGCTCCCGGCGACTCAAGGAATCACTGAGTCCGGCCAGGATCGCCACCAGATCTCGCCCGACGCTGCCCTCCGAAATCCCAGAGGCTTGGTTGCGCTCAATGCAGTCGAGAAAATGTTCACACATGCGCTGGAGCGGCTCCTGGGGCGGCACTGGGATCACGCGCCGCTCTAAGCCAGTGGGATGCCACTGCTGGCTAGCATTTGGGCCAGGATTTGGGCCAGGCGTTTGACTAATACTGGGGTCAATTCTCTGACCGGGAGCGAGCAGATGTCCCGCCATCAGCACCAGGGGATCCCCAGCCAGTTCATCAAAAATGAGCGCAGCGCGATCGCCCACCAACACCAGCCTGCGCTGCTTGTCTGGATTCAACCAGGAAAACTGCATCTGCACGCCCAGGGCCGAACTGTCCCCGGCCTGGGGAAGGACATAATGCAACTGCGCCCAGACCGTATCCATCAGCCCCTGGGGCGACAGCGGCGTCCGCTGCTGGGGCTGGAGCCACACCTGGCCCTGGGCCTGGACCTGGCGGGGAATCTGTCCCAGCCAATGGTTAAAAATCGCGATGTCATGGATGGCCAAATCCCACAGCACATCGACATCCTGGCGAATCGGCCCCAGGTGGGTGCGGCTGCTGTAGCCATAGCGGAGCTGGCCCAAGGCCCCGGCTTGGATGAGCTGTTTGCCCGCTGCGATGGCGGGGTGGAAGAGGTAGGTGTGGTCTACCATGAGCTGGCGATCGCCCCGGCGAGCCAGTTCACACAGCCGCTGGCTTTCTCCCGGACTCAGGGTCAAGGGCTTTTCGGCCAACACATGCAGCCCCCGCCGAAGGGCCGCTTCAATCACCTCAAAATGGCTTGCAGCCGGGGTCGCCACCACCACCGCCTCCAGGCCCGGCACCGCCAAGAGCTGCCGCCAATCCGAGAGCAGCCGAGGAGATTCCGCCAGCAGCGAGCTGGCCCGCTCCAGACTGGGTCCGTGGGGATCGGCAATGGCGACGACCTCCGCCCTGGCGGCAGCACCAAAGTTGCGGATCAGATGGCTGCCCCAGCGGCCTGCGCCGATCAAGCCCAGTTTGATCGGGGGCGACCCCTGGGAGGCTCGGGCTACAAGCACCGAGGTTGACTCGTCTGGGGCCGATGGCCTGGACAGAGGCGGGGCAATGGGGCGAGACAAGTTTTCCGTCGAGGATAGGCTCATGGGATTAACGGCAGGGCCGCCCAGTAAACAGTCGGCGAGGGAGGAGTTGCCACAGGATGCCCGATCGCAGGCCCGATCGCAGGTTCAATCGCGGGCTAAATCGCAGGCTGAATCACAGATCCGCACCCATGGCCTGGGCGCGCTCAAAGGCCATTTGGGCGGCGGCCTGCTGGGCTGCCTTGATCGAAGGCCCCCTGCCCGTCCCCCAGCAGCACCCCTGCAACCACACCTCTGCTTTAAAGCGTTCCCGATCGCCATGGCGAACACTCGCTTCCTCAACGCGATAGTCTGGCAGCTCCTTCCATTTGCCCTGGCTCCACTCCTGGAGCGCGGCTTTGTAGTTTTGGCGGGCGGGATCCTGGCGAATGCGCTCCGCCAGGGGCGCGAGGTGGGGCAACAGCCAAGGGGTGACCAGGCTCAGGTCGTGGGTGCTGAGGTAGAGCGCCCCCATCACCGCCTCTAGGGCATCGGCCTGGCGGCTGGCAAAACCGGCTTGATCTCCGGCGGCACTGGCGGACATCTGAATGTATTTATCGAGGCGATAGGAGCGGGCAATTTCGGCCAGGATGCGATCGCTAACCAACACCGATCGCAGCGCGGCCAGATCACCCACCGCTGCCTGGCCATAGGTTTCGAGCAAAAACTCCGCTGCGGCCAGACGCAGCACCGCATCCCCCACAAACTCCAACTGTTCATAGTTGGCCGTGGCGGAGGCGCTGGAATGGGTCAAGGCCAAATCCAACAGAGACCATTGCACCCGGCCCAGATCGGCTAAGCCCAGCTTGAGCAGGAGCTGTTCGAGTTGCTGATGTCGCCGAGGGTCCATGATTCTATCTACCGCAATAGCGCCTCAGAGACTGTGTTCTGGAAATTGCCTTAGAGGATGTGTGTGAATTCGCCCAAGCCAGCAATTTTATACCCAACAGGCCAGACTATGCCCGATTTTTTAAGCAAAAGTACGGGCCATAGGCACTACTAGCTATGGCCAAAGCTATTCTCAAACATCCTCTTAGGTGAAAACGTGGTGCAGGGAATCGCGCTGGGCCATGGTCTGGGCCATGTTTTGAGGGCCTTGGTTTTTGGGGGCCTGGTTGGGGAGGGCTGGATTAGTTGGGGCCTGATTCTGGGACAGGCTCGCTGGGGCAGTTTGAAGGGTGGCGGGCTGGAGATTGGGCTGGAGATTGGGCTGGGGCAGCTCCAGGCCGACCGGAGCAGGCCAGTGGGTTTGGGGCAGCTCCACATAGTGCCAATACTGGTTTGGCAAGGCCTGGGCCGGAACGCTGATGCCCAGGGCTTCGTAGTGGTGGCGGTGGACCTGAACCATGGTCCCATCAAAAACGCCGACGAGCTGGGCCAGGGTGGCGGGGGGCAGACTGGCGATCGCCTCCGGATCGAAAAAGGCATCAAAGCTAGAGAGCAGCGCCTCAGCCCGTCCGTGCGGCAGCTTCTGCTCCGTGATCTTTTTGAGCCAATACATCCACTGAATGCGGCGGCGATAGGCATTCTGGGTTTCCTCGGCGGTGCCCAGCTCCACCAGCTCCCATTTTTTACCCAGGGCGATCGCGCTGTGGCAATCCAAATCGCCAGAGCGCCCCACCGCAGCGCCGGGGCCTGCGAATTCGGCATGGTTTGCCTTGCAGAGGATTAGGCCATTGCGCCGTTGTGCGCTGACCGCAGTAAAGGGAGACTCTTGGTACACTTGCTTAAATGACAATAGCCAGTACACAAAAACGCTAAACCTGGCTCCAACATTCCCTAGACTGGGTTGGGGTCGAGCCTCATTAGAACAGACCTTGCTGCTACAAAATCAGCGTAGAGAACGAATTCGCTGAAACTACATGATTGTGAGTAGCTATCTAAAATAACCGTAAATCTCACCCTGAAGCTCCCCAGTGCTCCCCAGTGCTCCCGGCTTCTCCGCTTTAGCCTCTCCGAGCCCAGCTCGGATCTCTTGGGAGGTCAGCCAGAGCGGACTGTAGATGGCAAGCTGACCTGGTGTCTACCTGTATAATTTCTATCACACAGTTTCCGCGTAGGGGGGTCAGTCAGAACTTTTTAATGCAGATCTCCTGGTTCATGCTGATTTCCTGATCTAGGATTCCCTGATTCGCATTTTTTCAAGCTGCAAGCCTCTAGCAGCCTGCAAGCCTTGGGTACAAATTTTCGGGTAGGGGAGTGGAGAAGTTAGTCATAAGCCGGGTTCTGTACCCCACCCGACCCAGCCGGAGCCGATCAGGGGTGGGTGGTTATCTATCTAGGGCAGAAATTACTCCCTGCCTCCAGCGGTGCTCCAACTCGAAGCCGGAAAAAGGCCAACCTAGCTTCTGCGACCTTGCTCCCAACCGGGGTTTACCGAGCCAGCACCTCTCGATGCTGCTGGTGCGCTCTTACCGCACCCTTGCACCCTTACCTGTGGATCTAGCCGAAGCTGGGATCCCATCGGCGGTATGTTTCTGTGGCACTGTCCTCACGGTCACCCGCACTGGGCGTTACCCAGCAAGTTTGGCCCTTGGGGAGCCCGGACTTTCCTCAGACTGAGTCTGCAAGCAGCTCAGCCCGCAACCACCGGACCAACTTCTCCAGCTCTAGTTTACTCAATGCCTAGGACTTGCTCGACCGGATTGGGCCGAGATCGGCCTGGATTGGGCCTGGGTTGGTCTGGAACAGCCTCGGCATTTTTATATCCGTAGAGGATATTTTCAGATCCGGATGAAACCTCAGGGCCGCGCCAGGGCTGAGTCAGCCAGGGAGCTGGGTTAACCAGGGGGTTGTGCGGGCTGGGATGCGGGCTGGGATGCGGGCTGGGATGCGGGCTGGGCCTGTCGCCAGAAGGCGCGGGCGATCAGGATCTGATCGTAGTCGTAGCGCTCCTGGAGATGGAGGTGGAGCGGGCCGAGCATTGAATCTCCCAGCTCGGCCATGGCAGCGGTGATGGCGGCGTAGTCAGCATCGCTGATCAGGCGATCGCGGCTGATAATCCGCCCCGCTTCGATCAAGCTGGCGATGTGGCTGAGGGCGGTGCGGGGTTTGATCTGGCGCTGTTCGGCGATGTCGTCGAGGCTGTGGCCCTCCTGGAACAGGGCCAGGGTGGCGAAGTGGGTGTTGCCCAGGGGGGAGGGATCCCGCCGGGCTGGGGGTGCAGCCGTTCCGGTGGGAGCGGGGGGCGTCTCCAGGCCCATGTCTGCACAGTAGGCTTGGATTTCGGCGATGAAGCGATCGCCATATTGCTCCAGCTTGCGGTTGCCCACGCCGGTCACCTTGCCAAAGGCCATCAGGCTCTGGGGTCGCTGCTGGGCCATCTGGCGCAGGCTAGAATCGGCGAAGACCATGTAAGGGGCGATGCGCTGTTCATCGGCCAGGGTTTTGCGCAGGCGGCGCAGGCGATCGAAGAGCTGTTCGGCTTCCTGGCGGCTGGCGCTGGCGGCGCTATCGACCCGTTTGAGCTGGCGCGGCACGGCGATTTCGACCTTGCGCTGTTTGCGCAGCACTTCCCAACTGCCCCCATTGAGCTTGAGCACGGGGAAGCCATCTTGGGTTTCTTCGAGGAGGTTTTGGTGGAGGAGCGATCGCCCCAGCAGTCGCCACTGATCCACCGTGCGGTCCTTGCCGATGCCGTGGGTGGAGAGGGCTTCATGGCCATATTTCTGGATGCGCTTGTTCTTTGAGCCCCGCAGCACATCAATGATGTGGGCCATGCCGAAACGCTCCTGACAGCGGGCCACACAGGAGAGCATTTTTTGGGCGGGGATCGTCCAATCTTCGATCGGCTGGGGGTGGCAGCAGTTGTCACACTGGCCACAGTTACCCCCAAAGCGTTCGCCAAAATAACCGAGTTGGATGGTGCGCCGACAGGTGGTGCTTTCGGCATAGTCCACCACCTGGCGCAACTGCTGGCGGGCGATGCGTTGCTCCTGTTCCAGGGGTTCGCCGGTCTGGGGATCTACTTTTTGATCGATGATCCATTCAATTCGCTTGAGGTCGCCGGGGTTAAACAGCAGCAGGCAGTGGGCCGGATCGCCATCTCGCCCGGCCCGGCCCGATTCTTGGTAGTAGCCTTCGATGTTGCGGGGCAGATCATAATGGACCACGAGGCGCACATCGGGTTTGTTAATGCCCATGCCGAAGGCGACCGTGGCCACCATGACCTGGACATCGTCGCGGATGAAGCGGGTTTGGTTGCGGGCGCGATCGCCATCGCCCATGCCCGCGTGGTAGGGCAGGGCGGCGATACCATCCTGCTGGAGCCGGGCAGCGGTCTCATCGACGCTTTTGCGGCTGAGGCAGTAGATGATCGCCGAGCCGCCATTTTTTTTGATCATCGCCAGCAGGCCAGCATAGGCATTGCGATCCTTGGGCCGCACTTCGTAGTAGAGATTGGTGCGGTTAAAGCTAGCCACATGGATGAAGGGCTCCCGCAGCTGGAGCTGGGCCATGATGTCTTCGCGCACCCGCTCCGTGGCCGTGGCGGTCAGGGCCAGGCAGGGGACATAGGGATAGCGATCGCGAATGCGGTTGAGCTGGCGATATTCGGGCCGGAAGTCATGGCCCCACTCGGATAGACAGTGGGCTTCATCAATGGCAAAGGCCGAAATCCCCACCTCCCGCGCCACCTCATCCAGCAAGGTCAAAAAATTGGGATTGAGCAGGCGCTCGGGGGCGACGTAGAGCAGCTTGACTTTGCCATCTAGGAGATCGTTTTGGCGCGATCGCGCCTCCTGGGCCCCCAGGCTGCTATTGAGAAACGTCGCTGCGATGCCATTTTCTTGGAGTGACTCCACCTGGTCCTGCATCAGGGCAATCAGGGGCGACACCACCACCATCACCCCCGGCTTCAGCAGCGCTGGTAGCTGAAAACAGAGCGACTTGCCGCCCCCCGTGGGCATGATGATTAGCTGATCGCGCCCCTCCATGGCCGCTTCGATGATTTCGCGCTGGCCGGGGCGAAAGCTGTCGTAGCCGTAATAATGCTTGAGGGCTGCTTCCAAGCTGGCGAGTCCAGCGGGCAGGGGCGGAGCGGGGCGGGGGGTCACAGTCATGGGCGATCGTTGCGTTTGGCAGGCAAGCGGTTTAGCAGGCAAGCGGTTGGGCAGGCAAGCGGTTGGGGACTCAATGCTCAATTCCTTGGCCGGTTCTGCTATTACTCTAAAGGAGAGCCACGCCCAACTGACCAGAGCGGATCGACAAGCGGCCTACTTCGCAAGAGCCGCCTGCTTCGGAAAAGCCGTCCGGCAGGGGGGTGGCTACAACCCTATTCCAATTCTTCACCCACCACCAGGACGACCATGGACTGGACTGAAGCTGCCAAAGCCCGCCTGAAGGAGATTCCCTTCATTTGTGCGCCCCGCTGCCCGGA
>JAAUQQ010000459.1 GCA_012032745.1 Synechococcales cyanobacterium RM1_1_8 | reverse complement strand
AATCCAAGAAGAAACCCTATCTACGCTGGCGGGTTAACTCAGGTATTTGACTAACCTGTTAACAGGATTTACGATTTAGCTGTAAAGCTGTTAACGGATTAATCAGAATGGTACAGCCCAAAGGGGGGCGCGGGAAGACAGTCCCTTATGAGCAGAAGCATGTAAGGGTTCCGATTCCCGTCTTAGATTCGGTCAAGAGCATCGTTGACCGTTATCGTGCATCCGTCCTTGCAGGTGATGAATTTGAAGAATCAAATAAGCCATCTTGCGAAGACATAGACTTGTGTATTAAACTTGTAAACAAGTTTTGTGAGGAGGAATCAATCTCAAAAGAAAGCTTTAGTAAGCCAACACGAAACAACCAAAACTTAAAGCGGTTTGTTGAGTGGTTGGAACAGAAAAAAGAATAGGGCGCTGCCTGGAGGTGCTACGAACACCACCTGGCAGCTAACCCCTCACTTGCACTAACCAAGTAAGGAGCTTCAGCTATGCAAGCACATATCAGTGTGGGAGACGAGCGGATACCATTCCCGCGCTTCTCCATTGGCGATTCCGTGGTTCACAAGGTGGATGAGCTTAATCGGCCTGGTGCTGAATGGTATGACCTAAGCGACCCAGAGCAGCAGTTCATCACCTGGTGGTATCGGGGCATCATCACCGGCATTGAGTGGAACTGTGGGAGTGAGGCTGGGGATACCTGGCATGAGCCCCGATGGGTCTACAAAATCCGAGTGACTGAGGCAGATGAGCCGGACGCGATCGCATCTGGCATCAGATGTTTCTCTGAGATGGATGAGGGAGACCTCAAACACTCACGCGCTGCATTGAAACAATGCTGTTGTAAGAAGTTCAGTCATCTGCTTAAAGCTTCCCTCGGAGCAATAGTCAGACCATAAACCGTCAGTTTGGCCCCTCGCCTCTTAGGCAGGGGGCCGCCCACATCACCACTGAGCCCATGCCTTGGAAAGCTAACGAAGAAAAGCGAGAGTGGCACCCTGCTACCAGCTCTGACCGCTGCTATGACCTAGAAAAGAGACTCAAGGCCGAGGGCCTGAATATCCGGTTAGTTGAGTACGCTAGAACCACTGATGACGTGCTGAAGGTGGCTTGCATCTTTGACGGCCCGGACGCTGACCCCAATGCTGAGCGCTGGAAATCCTATCAGGAGACAGACTGAACCATGCACCTATGCTTTTTTGATGCTGTGTCAGACAGTGATTATCTGCCTGACGAGGACCGTAAGGCGTCCTACTGGAATGAGCTTCCTATGGTTGGGGCACCGACTGCGATGGGTGGTCATCGCCTATGGGAAATCGTAGGAGTAGATACCTTCCACGACCCCGCGCACCCAGAGAACCGGGTTCATCTCTACCATTGCGATATCAAGGGTAGAAGGAGCCGTGACGAGTGGCCCCTGGTGAAGCGCAATCGTGAACGGCCCCAGACGTTGCACGTCTACCTTGGCGATGGGTTGTTAGTCCATTGGTCAGTCAGCCTTGAGGGACAGCAGAACCTAACCGGCTTCATGCTGCCTCAGTATGACCCTGCCGGTGAGGTTGCCTACATCCAACCATGGGGTGTTGAAGCCATTCAGGTATTCCATCCCACGACCCCAGAGAATCGCCCCTGCTACCGCGCTGTGGTGCTCGGGAAGTGCTCTTACCTGCCAGAGGTTCCAGAGACCCTCTCAGAGCTTGCAGAAGCGGTCTGAGACCATTCTCCCCCCGCCCCCCTGTGTCAATCCTTCTGGGCGCGTTCTGAAGACTGTCAAGGGCGTGAGCTTGCGAACGGCGTAGCGAACCCTTGACTGGCTTCAGGTTGTGCCTTACACGAAGTGAAGAGGGGGGCCGGGGGGTACGGCGCAACTAAGTTTGTGGTTTGAGGGAACCATTGCAGACCTCAATAGCGCGATCGCACTTCTCCACACAAGCTCTGACCATCTCTGACCGCATTTGGAGACGGTCAGCGGATAGTCAGCGGGTACCGCCTGGTGGAGACTCTTCGTTGACCGCTCTGACCCTTGAATAACTTGTTCGAGATTATCGAACTATCTCGATATGACGCTAAACCTTCAGATTTTCAGGTTTTGATCACGCAAAACCCGCTCTGTGACTACCTAAAACAAAAGTTGTGCCTTAATCCCCAACAACTGACTTACGAGGGATTCAGATTTGATTCCCTCCTTATCTTGATAATTAAGGGATATCTCGCGAGCCTCATGAATCGCTGAAACCCATAGAATTCAATGCTTTCAAAGCGTTGACAAAAGTAGAAACCCCTCGGTAGAGTTTGGTTACCACGCCAAAACAACCGGGGGGTTTCTTCTGAATCCCCTCCACATCACCCAGGGCCTGCCAGCTCTGGATAACAAAAGGAGGGCTATGTAATGCCCAATGAGGAGGGCGCTGAGCTTTATCTTAGCGACCTATCGGAGAGAGATAAACCCTGGGATGCACGTAGAGCAAGGGCTGAGCAAGTACAAGCGCTCTATTCTGGCACCGAGTATGACAGATACTCAACCCGGATTCTTGAGTGTAGCCGTGTACTCGAATTTGCCCTGGCTGCTCAAGATGACGGCGAGATGCGCTTTCGTCTCATGGGTGCTCGCTTCTGTCGGGTCCGGCATTGTCCCGTCTGTCAGTGGAGACGCACTCTGATGTGGGTCGCCCGTGCATTGCAGGGGATGCCGAAGATTCAAGAGGACTATCCCAAGGCCCGCTGGGTGTTCCTCACCCTGACGGTGAAGAATGTTCCGCTGCTTGAACTGCGAACTACGGTCAAGGACATGAATAAAGCCTTTGACCGCTTGAGTAGGCGGAAGGAATGGAAACCGGTTCTGGGCTGGGCGCGATCGCTCGAAGTCACCAGATCAAGGGACGGGGAAGCACATCCCCACTTTCATGTGCTGATGATGGTCCGGCCTAGCTACTTTACTCGTGAGTACGTCAAGCAAAAGGATTGGCGTGAGCTGTGGAAAAGCTGTCTCAGGGTTGACTATCTGCCCGTGGTCAATGTCAAAACAGTGAAACCCAAGGCCAATGCTGATGGTTCGGAGAGTGGCATCACTGCTGCTATTCGAGAGACCTTCAAATATGCGGTCAAGCCAGAAGACCTGACAGCTGATCAGGTCTGGCTCATAGAGCTGACAGACCAGATGCAGAATGCTCGCTCGGTCAATATCGGTGGAGTGCTCCGCAAATACTGGAAGGCCCATGAGCCGGAAGACCTGGTGAACGCTGATGAGGATGGCGGGGGTGAAGTTTCAGAAGATGACCCTCGGTTGTGGTTTGGGTGGCGTGAGTACGTAAAACGCTACGCAAAGGTAAACTGAGATGGCTAGTAAATCGAAACGACAATGGAACCGCTGGAACGAATTAAGCCGAAAAAAGCGGCTTGAATTTCAATTGAAAAACGAAGATTAATCCAAGAAGAAACCCTATCTACGCTGGCGGGTTAACTCAGGTATTTGACTAACCTGTTAACAGGATTTACGATTTAGCTGTAAAGCTGTTAACGGATTAATCAGAATGGTACAGCCCAAAGGGGG
>JAAUQQ010000458.1 GCA_012032745.1 Synechococcales cyanobacterium RM1_1_8 | reverse complement strand
AATGCCCTGGTTTCTGGCCTTGGTATTTCAAGTTTCTAGGCAGATATTGGGGTTTTAATTCGCTGGTTAGGCTGGCACTTTTTCTATTTATTTTGATTTTTGTCGGCAATGTCTCGCCCCTCCGCTTGGTGATCTTTTGGGCTGTGCCGCTCTGTTTGAGTTCCCTACAGCTATTTTATTTTGGCACTTACCAGCCCCACCGCTGGCACGATCGCGGCGCTGCCCCAGAGCGCGATCGCGCCATCTGCGCCCAGAGCCCGGATCGGCCCTGGCTGATTTCGCTGGTGGCTTGCTATCACTTTAGCTATCACCAAGAGCACCATGACTATCCCGACGTGGCTTGGTGGGCCTTGCCAAGTCTGTATCGATCGCTCCAGCAGCAACCCTCCCAATCTCCCCGCTCCCCAAAGCTTGGGCCAAAGATTGAACCCAAGAGTGGGCTAAAGATTGGACCCAAGACTTGGCCAGACCGTTGCCTAGAATTGCCCCCAGCGGCCCCACTTAGGCTAAGCCAATTAGACTGAGGCCCACCAGGAGCAGGGCGGCGATCGCCATCCAAAAAAAAGGCTCCTCCTGCAAATTCACCTGCTCCGGATCCGGCGGCTCCGGAATCCAAGGCTCTGGCTCCGGTGGCTGCTTGGTGCTGGCTCCGCCGTTGCGGCTCCACTGCTGGGTTGTGTCAGCATCTTCTAGGGCTGCCAAATCGGGGATTTCCACCACCCACTCCGCCTTGGTCGCCAACCGAGGCGCTTCCAAAATGCAGAGCAACTGCTTGGCTTGATCTTTGACCCCGGCATCGGGATGATTCTTGAGATTGGTACAAACCTCGATCGCCCGCCCCGGATCTCCTTGGGCTTGATAGGCCGTCACCAGCCAGATCTGAATTTCCCCATGGAGCGCCGTCAGCGGCGTCGCTAGGGCTGCTGCCTGATTCAACAGGGCAACGCTGGCTCGATATTCCCCCGCTTCGATCGCCGCCTGGCCCCGCAACATTAGCCGCTGGGCCTCAGCGCGATCTTGCTCGGCGGGGCTGGAACCCTGGGTATCAATCATGGATGTCCTCACTCCCCCGACAGTTGTAGTACCACCGATCGATCCCTGGGGCCATCGAGATTGAACAGCGAAATCGATTGGTAGGTTCCCAGGGCCAACTCCCCATCCACAATGGGAATCACTTCACTGGTGTTGAGCGTGGTCGCCAGCAGGTGGGAGTGGGCTCTAGGCCTTCGCGCCTAGGCTCCCTCGCCCGGACCCACCACCATTTGCAGCACCAGATGGCGATCGCCTGTCTCGCGGTGGTAGCGATCGCCCCAATCCCGCAGCAATTGATCCAGCTCTGCCATCGCCGCTGGCACCTGGTCCTGGGGAATATCCAACTCCTCCAACACCCGCATCACCTGGGGCTCGCGCTGGGACCAGCGGCGCATCATACCGAAGAAGCGGGCCGTGTCCTCCACGGTGATAAAGTTGCGCTCCTTGTCATCCGCCGGAGAATAGGTCGTCCGGGTCAGGGCATAGTAGGGCGTGCCCCAGGGCAGGTCGATGCGCATGACCGTGCCCGAGTAGAGCAGGCGGCGGCGAATGTGCTCGGCCAGGGCTTCACTCAGCTCCAGGCGACGGCTCTCGGGCAATTCAGCCTGGGCGCGGGCATGGAGAAACGCCAGCAGTTCGGTGAGCTGGAAGCTATTGATCGCCTGGGCATTGGGCATATCGCCGGGCAGCTTGCGTTCAATATAGCTGCGTTCATCGGCGGTCAGGTCGGGGTTGATGACGCGGGGGCGATCGCCGGACTGCTCCGGCAGGGGATAATGCTCCAGCCAAACATAGGGAAACTGGTTGAGATAGCGTGGCTCATCGGAGCCCAACATTTTGAGGATTTGGCCCTCGGCCAGTTCCTGGCGAACTTCCTCGACAATCGCCTTGACCCGCTTCGGTTCCAGATGGTGCAAATGCCCCGTCATACGCAGGTTGTTCCCCTGCTCCAGATAGGTCGTGTAGATGGCACATTTGGCTGCCGTTGCCGCTGCATCCAAAAATGCACCATGGCGATGGCCCCCGGTCCGCATTGCCGAAAAGGCCAGGTAGAGCAGGATCTGATCCATAGGGCTGGGATTGAGATGGTCAATCAATGCGCCATCCGAGGGCTGACCGAAGGGATCGTCTGGGGCCTGGCTCAGGTTTGAATGGGCATCCCCAGCATGGCTATCAGCAGCCTGGCCCGTTGTTTCAACCGCTTGGGCAGCCGGGGGGGACGCAGTTTTGGGGAGGGCAGCCGGGGCCGATTCAGAAGCAGGCATTTCGCGATCAACCATGGAAAACGTGACTCTCTTAAAAATCTTTAACGTTCTCAGCACTCAGCTTTAATTTGCGAGCAGAAAATCCGTATAGATACGTACAGCTTTCAGCCCACGGGCTTAGTGTAAGGGGTTTGTTGCCCCTGGGCTGACAAATGTTAGGGCCGAAATCAAGTTAAGTCCGAAATTAAGCTGAAATCTGGATTCAGTTTAGGCAAGCTGGTCCAGTTTAGGCAAGCCGGTCCAGTTTAGGCAAGTTGCTCCAGTGTGGCCAAGCTGCCAGAGCGGAATACCTGGAGCCCGAACGCCCTGGCCCAGCCGCCTCTATTCCCCCCAAGCCAGTCGGCATCTGTGGCACAATCGTTGGGAACATCTTGCAGTGAGCCTTGGCAGAAAACCCTTGTCGCGGACCCTGCGCCGCCCTGGGGTCAGTTGGCCGAGTCTTTCCGTTCGCCCCATTTGCGCCCCCGCCATGACCTTGACCTCCGCCTCTGACCCTTCCACAATTCCTGCCAAACTGCCCTCCGCCCTGCCTTCCCAGTACGAGCCCTTCGAGATCGAGGCCAAGTGGCAGAAGCTGTGGGAAGCCAACCAGGTGTTTACGCCGGACCCAGCGGACGGGGGCGAGTCCTACTGCGTGGTGATTCCACCGCCCAACGTCACCGGCAGCTTGCATATGGGCCATGCCTTCGAGGCTGCGCTAATTGACGTGCTGATCCGCTACCACCGCATGACCGGCAAGAACACGCTGTGGCTGCCGGGCACGGACCATGCCTCCATTGCCGTTCAGACGATCCTGGAGCGGCAGATCAAGGCTGAGGGCAGCACGCTCAAGGAATTGGGTCGGGAGACGTTTTTGGAGCGGGCCTGGGCCTGGAAGACGGAGTCGGGGGGGGCGATCGTCAACCAGCAGCGCCGCCTGGGCGTTTCCGTGGACTGGACCCGCGAGCGCTTCACCATGGATGAGGGACTCAGCGCTGCGGTGCTAGAAGCCTTTAGCCGCCTTTACGAAGAAGGGCTGATCTATCGCGGTAACTATCTGGTGAACTGGTGCCCGGCCTCCCAGTCCGCCGTGTCTGATGTGGAAGTGGAGAACCAAGAGGTCAACGGCCACCTCTGGCATTTCCGCTATCCCCTGACGGATGGCTCCGGCCACCTGGAAGTGGCCACGACTCGGCCTGAGACGATGCTGGGCGATACGGCGGTGGCGGTGAACCCCGAGGACGATCGCTACCAGTCCCTGATCGGCAAAACCATCA
>JAAUQQ010000043.1 GCA_012032745.1 Synechococcales cyanobacterium RM1_1_8 | reverse complement strand
CGCCGTCACCGCCGTCCGCCAGATTGCAGCGGAAGCCCCGCTGTTCGAGGTGCAATTAAGAACGGCGAAGTAATGACCTGCGATCGCCTCCTGCTCGCCACCGGCAACAGCCCCCAGGGCCACCGCATCGCCCAAAGCCTCGGCAGCAAAATCGAGCCCACCGCCCCCTCCCTCTTCACCTTCACCATCCCCGAGCAAAAACTCACCGCCCTGGCCGGGGTCTCCGTCCCGGTCGCCCAGCTCAAGCTCACCGTCCCAGGCCCGGATGCCAGCGACCCCAAAGCCCAAATCAAAGCCCAAATCAAAGCCCAGATCAAACTCCACCAGAGCGGCCCCCTGCTGATCACCCACTGGGGCCTCAGCGGCCCCGCCGTGCTCAAACTCTCCGCCTGGGGAGCCCGCGCCCTCAAGGCCAGCGGCTATAAGGCCCAGCTCCAGGTCAACTGGCTGCCCGAACACCACCCAGGGGAGATCCAAGCTCAGCTCGAAGCCGGTCGCCGTGAGGCCCCCCGCCGCCAAATCATCAACCATCGGCCTTTTTCATTTCCCCAGAGACTCTGGGAACACTGGGTGGGTCGTGCGGGCATCGCGCCGGATCAGCGTTGGGCTGAGCTGTCTAACAAGGCCATTCAGCGTCTGGCCCAGGAGCTTTATCAGGGGGAGTACGCCATTCAGGGCAAGGGCGTTTTCAAAGATGAATTTGTCACCTGCGGCGGTGTTGCCTTGGGGGGCGTCAATTTTAAGACCATGGAGAGCAAGGCCTGCGCGGGTCTCCATTTTGCCGGTGAGATTCTGGACATTGATGGGGTGACCGGCGGCTTTAACTTTCAAAGTGCTTGGACGACGGGCTGGCTGGCGGGGCAGGCGATCGCCCATCACCCTAGCGATCAGTCACCCTAGCAATCAGTCACCCTAGCAATCAGTCACCCTAGCAATCAGTCACCCTAGCAATCGACAAATCTCAACCGAGAAGCAGAGGCTGGCTGGCCAGGGGGCCAGGCCAGATCTATTTCCCAGGGCAGTATCCCCCAAGGGGGCTCGCTCCATCGCGGCCTTGGGCTAGGTTCAGTACAAATTGCGACACAGCTAGTTTTAATCCCTATTTTCGAGCATTTTTGGGCGATGGCAACCTCCACGGCAACAGTCCTCATCCCTGGCACGGTGGTCAACCAGCGCTATGTCATCCAAGAGCTGCGGCAGTTTCATCACTATTACCACCGCTATCTCGCCCTGGGCCCCGCCGAGAGCCTCTATTCCATGACGGAATTTCCGCTCTGGGCCGAGACATCGCCCGCCTGCGAAAGCCACATCAAGCAAGCCTTTGAGCAGCGGATCGCCCCCCTGATGGCCCTGCGCCATCCCCAGTTGCCCCGGTTCACTGCTGCTTTTCGCGATCGCAACAGCTACTTCCTCATCCAGGAACCCTCCCGAGGCATTTCCTACCGCAAGCTGCTCCAGCGACGGGCCAAGCAGTCCAAAACCCTGACGGAGCCTGAGGTGATCCATCTGCTCACCCATTTGCTTCCGGCGCTCCAAGACCTCCACAGCCAGAAGCTCATTCACAGCAAGCTATCGCCGGACAGTATCCTGCTGCCCATTAGCCTGCCCACCTCCAGCGAAGCCCTCTGCGCCGCCCTGCGCCGGGAAATTCCCCTGTTGGTAGAACTGGGCCAGGTGGATAGCCTCGCCCGTCAGCTCCACGCGATCCAAGCTCAGCGCCCCATGACCGATCTGGCCCCCACCGCTCGCCTAGGCTATGCTCCCCCGGAGCAGATGCAAACGGGTCGAATTTATCCCCACAGCGATTTGTATAGCCTCGCCGTCACCTGCCTGGAGCTACTGACTGGCCAAGCGCCCCAAAAACTGCTCGATAGCCACACCCTCACCTGGTCTTGGCAGGCCTATACCAAGCTGGGCGACCCCTTTGAGGAGATTTTGAGCCGGATGCTGTCCTGGCAGCCCGGCGATCGCTTTGCCACGGCCCAGCAGGTGCTCCAAGCCATCCAAGCCATGCCGAGCCAGGGCGACCACGGCTTTCGGCTCGGCTCGTTCTCCCTGGGGCCAGCCCCAAGCAGGGGCCAGCGTCAAACCCAGGCCCAGGCCCAAAACCAGCACCGAGACCAGCCCAAGACTCAACCCACAAACCAAACCACGACCGGTTCCATCCTATCCCTCCAATCCTGGCCGCTGGATGCCTTTCGCTCCCGCCGCCGCCCAAAACGCCCGCTCAGCCCAGCACTCCCCCTTCTGCCCAGTTCGCCCGAGCGGCTCCGCCAAAACCTGGCCCAGAACGCCCTGGCCAACCGCCAGGGTGCTGCCAAGCGGTCTGCCACCAAGCTGTCTGTCACCAAGCTGTCTGTCACCAAGCTGTCTGTCACCAACCGACCTGCCAGCCAATTCTCTCCCCCTGCCCGCGCGCCCCGCTGGCAGTTCTGGGGCGGTCTGGTGGTTTTGGGCGGTGCCATGGTCGCCACTGCCCTGGTGGGCGATCCGATGGGGCGATCGCCCTGGAGCGGAATCTTGCCCCAGGCGGGCGGCCCCTGGTCCTGGGTAGAACGGCTCAATCCCAGCCGGAACCAGGCAGAATCTGGGCCTGAATCTGGGCCAGTCTCCCAGCCAGAAACACCCCCCAGCGGGGAAACAGGCCCAGGGGAAAGGGCGATCGCTGACCTACCCAACGGCGACATTCCCATCCCCATCTACCTCAGCGCCACCCATCCAGAACAATCGATCCAGGGCAGCCTGCGCGTCTTGCCCTCCCAGAGCTACTTTGTTATCGGCCAGCCAGGACAGCGGCTCACCGCCCAGCTCAACGCCGACAGCGCCCAGCTCACCGTCCTCGACAGCGAACTGCGCCCCCGCATGGCGGAATGGCGTGATGGCCAGTGGCAGGGCCTGTTGGAAACCGGCGAACGTACCCTGCTGCGCATTGAGGGCAGCGGTCAATATCGCCTAGAGCTGAGTGTGGCAGACTGAGTCCAGAAGACTGGGCTCGGAAACCAGCCAGGGTTGAATCGAGGGGCCTAGCGGCCTGGGTTTAGGTCAAGCTTTCGTTGGCAGGGGGACTGGGGGCGATCGCCGCCCCATCCTTTTGCCCAATCCCTTCCTTGTCGTCGGACTCCAGTAACAACTCATCCGCCATCAGCAGCCCCTCCTCGGGCTGCTGCTGCACATAGGGCAAAGCCGCCCCCCGCAGCCCCCGCACCACCCGCTCCGGGGTCTCCGCGCCGCCCAAAAACAGCGGCAGCACCTCATCGGCCCCATCGCTCATCACATGGCGATAGCGGCGGGGCATCACCCACTCATAGCTATCACTCAGCAAAATCTGGGTCTGCCGCCAGCGCCGCAGCAAATCGGAGAAATCTTCCTGGGGGCGACAAATAAAAACGCAAATCTCCACCCCCGTCTTAATCTTCCACTCCGGATCGCACATCAAAATGCCCAGATCGCAGGGCAGCTCCCTCACCTCACTGTGGGACTGACGCTGTCCATCAGCCCGAGCCGTCTCAACCCGCTGAATAATCAGCGGCAGCGGAATGCAAATCAAACTCTCCAGGGGCCGACGCATACTCGGCACCAGCTCCAGGTAGGGGCGAAACTGCTTCAGCAGCTCAATCAACGCCCCCTGGTGGCTGTACTGGGCCAGCAATGCCTCGTAGTGGGATTTCTTCGCAAACATCGTTTTCTGGTCGAAACCATCCCTAGTCGGAACCACCCGTACCCGAAACCATTCCTAACCGAGACCATCAAACACCTTGAACATCGGCAGATACATCGACAGCAAGATCACCGCCACCATGCCACCCACCACCACAATCATCACGGGCTCAATGATGCTAGTCAGGGCCTTGACCGCCTGCTCCACCTCATCCTCATAAAAATCCGCCACCTTCATCAACATGGCATCCAGTTCGCCGGTCTCCTCGCCAATCATCATCATTTGCAGCGACATGGCTGGAAACGTTGCGGGCTTAGTATCGGCCAGAGCCGAGCTGATCATTCCGCCGCTCTGGACCTCCACCCGCGCCTTATCCACGGAATCCGCAATCACCTGATTGCCCGCCGTATCGCGTACGATTTCCAGCGCCGTCAAGATCGGCACCCCGGCCCGAGTCAATGCGCCAAAGGTGCGGGAAAAGCGAGCGACGGAGTTTTTCTGAATCAAGTCACCAAACAGGGGCAGGCGCAGCATCAAGCCATCGAGGTTACGCCGTCCAATCGGGGTGCGGTAGTACTGCCCCGTGGCGAAGGAAATGCCGATGATGATCGCAATCAACAGGGCCATGGTGACAGGGTTGCGTAGGAAGGCGCTGATTTGCAGCATCACCGCCGTCAGCAGGGGCAGCTCAATGCCATCCAATTCTTCAAAGATGCCCGCAAAAATAGGAATCAGGAAAATGGTCAAGCCCAGAAACACCAAAACGGCGAAGCCACCCACGACCAGCGGATAGGTCAGAGCCGACTTGATCTGGTTTTGCAGCCGGGCATTGTCCTCCAGCAGCTTCGACAGCCGATTGAGCACTTCATCGAGCACGCCGCCAATTTCCCCAGCCTGGATCATGGCGATGTAGAGGCGATCGAACACCTTGGGGGACTTGCGCATGGACTCCGACATGGGAGATCCCTGCTGGACATCGTTGCTCAGCTCGACGAGGGCGGCCTTGAGCTTCGGGTTGGTGGACTGATCGGACAGAATGCCGAGGGCACGAACAATCGGGACGCCAGCGTTGACCATCACCGCGAGCTGGCGGGAAAACACAGCTTTATCCTTGATGGTGACCGAGGCCAACATCTCGTTGATGTCGATTTTGCCCAGGTCTTTGAGGTCGAGGGACTTCTTTTCTTTGATGTCTTGGACAAAAAGGCCGCGATCGCGCAACAGCGCCCGCGCATCCCGAGCATTCTCCGCCTCAATCGTCTGCTTCTGAATGCGCCCTTGGCCATCGCGAATCTGTGCAACGTAGCTAGCCATCTATGCTCTCCTCATCAGCGAACCCTAGACTATCCATGGCCTGGTCAGAAAGCGGGATTTGAACTCAGCCTTGGCCGACCCAAACCCCAGACTTCCCCACCCGAATCTGCCCCATCTTAGGGGAAGCGTTCAGCAATCAACCACCTAAGTTTCCGTTTTTCAAATCCATCTTTAGAAAACCAAAGCGGGCCGGTCAATTTGCTGCCCTGCCCCTAGCGAGCCACCCCGGTCATGCGGTTGCCCCCCTGCATCCGCTGGGGATCGCCAATCAGCCGCTGCATCTCATCGGGCTTGGAGGTCTTGGCCATGGCCGCTTCAAAGCTAATCACGCCAGACTTATATAGATCGGCCAGGGCTTTTTCCAAGGTTTCCATGCCCAGCTTGGCACCGGTCTGAATTTGGGAATAGATCTGGGCTGTTTTCCCTTCCCGAATCAGGTTAGAAATAGCGGGGGTAATCACCATGATTTCCTGGGCCATGACGCGGCCAAATTCCCCTGGCTTGGGGTTGGCTTTTTCCACCAGGGTCTGGCTAAAAACCGCCACCAGGGAGTTGGAAAGCTGCACCCGCACCTGGGTCTGCTTATCGGCGGGAAACACATCAATGATCCGGTCGATGGTCTGGGCAGCGGAGCTGGTGTGGAGCGTGCCCATGACCAAGTGGCCCGTTTCCGCTGCGGTAATCGCCAGGTGGATGGTTTCCAAATCCCGCATCTCACCCACCAGAATGATGTCGGGATCTTCGCGCAGCGCCGATCGCAGCGCATTGGAAAAACTCTTGGTATCTTCGCCCAGTTGACGCTGGTGAATTAGGCTCTTGATCGGCTCATAGACAAATTCAATCGGATCCTCCACCGTGAGGATGTGCTCAGCGCGGGTGCGGTTAATCAAATCGATCATCGCCGCCAGGGTGGTCGTCTTACCCGAACCCGTCGGCCCCGTCACCAAAATCAAACCGCGAGGCTTCTCCGCCATCTCCCGCACGATGTCGGGCAGGCCCAACAGTTCAAAGCTAGGAATCTTGGAGCTCAGGGCCCGCAAACAGGCCGCATAGGTGCCCCGATCCTTGTAGACATTGACGCGGAAGCGGGCCAAGCCCTTGACGCCATAGGAACAGTCCAGCTCCCAGGTTTGCTCCAGGGTCTTGCGCTGGGTGTTGTTGAGCATGCTGAAAATCAGCCGCTGGCATTCTTCGCTGGTCAGGGGCTCGTTGCTGATCGGGGTCAGCTTGCCGCTGATGCGAAAGTAGGGGGGCAGACCTGCGGACAGGTGCAGATCCGAGCCGCCCATCTCCACAAGCTGCTCCATCAAATCTTCGATCATGAAGTCCATGGCCATGGGATAAAAGCTCCTATGAGGTAAATGAGGTGAGTAATGGGAGATTTAAGCTGAAAAACGGGGGGTCAGACAGTAGGGACAATCCAGCCATTCCTGCTGCAAGCCCGCACCGCAGGTATTGCAAGTCAGGGAGGTTTTGCGCTTGGCCTTGAGTTCGGCTTCCAGGCCCGAATCGGTGAAGGTGACGCGCTCCACTTCTTCTAGGGTGGTCAGGCCCTCCTGCACGAGCTGCAAGCTGTAGGACAAGAGCGTTTTCATACCGCCTTCCACGGCCAGTTCCTTGATGCGATCGATCGTTGCGCCTTTGTTGATCGCAGCCTGGAGTTCCTCGTTGACCCGCATGACTTCATAGACCCCCACACGGCCTTTGTAGCCCGCGCCCTTACAGGTCTCGCAGAGCTTGCCCTGCTCCTTGGCGGATGCGAGCTGATCGTTGCTCAGCTCATTGGCCCGGTAGAAGGTCAAGTCGAGTTCGCCCGAGGCGGAGAGGCCAAAGCGGGCGAGCTGTTCTGGGGTGGGCGTGAAGGGAATGCGGCAGGTCTGACAAACCCGGCGCACGAGGCGCTGGGAACAAACGCCCAGCAGGGAGGCGGCCACCATGAAGGGCTCTACCCCCATCTCATCGAGACGGGCCACGGAGCTGGGGGCATCGTTGGCATGGAGGGTGGTGAGCACCAAGTGGCCGGTGAGGGCCGCTTCGATGGCGGTTTTCGCCGTTTCCAAGTCGCGGGTCTCACCCACCAGAATCACATCGGGATCCTGGCGCATGAAGGCCCGCAGAATCGAGGAGAAGTTCATGCCCTTTTCGCGGATCACCTGCACCTGGGTAATCCCCGGCAGGGAATATTCAATCGGGTCTTCGGCGGTGTTGATGTTGATGCCGGGGCTGTTGCGCTCCGCCAGACAGGAGTAGAGCGTGGTGGACTTTCCGGAGCCCGTTGGCCCTGTCACCAGGAGCAGGCCAAAGGGCTTGTTGGCCATGTCCCGCACCATGGCCAGGGTCTCTTCATCGGTGATCAGCTTGTCGAGGCCGAGCTGGGTTGATTCGTTGTTCAACACCCGCATACAGATTTTTTCGCCGTAGCGGCTGGGCAGGGTGTTGACGCGGAAGTCCACGGTCTTGCCTTGGAACTGGCGGCGGATGCGGCCATCCTGGGGCGATCGCCGCTCGGCGATGTCCAAGTTGGCCATGATCTTGAAGCGAGAAGTGATCGCGGGCGTAATCTTTTTGGGGAAGGGTTCAAATGCCTGGTGCAGCACGCCATCCTTACGGAACCGCACCCGTAACATTTCTTCCTGGGGCTCCACATGGATGTCCGAGGCCCCATCGGTCAGGGCTTTGATCATAATCTTGTTGGCCAAGCTGATGATCGGAGCCCCCTCCGCATCCTTGAGTGCGGCCCCCAGATCATCATCCACATCATCGGGGGCGTCTCCAAAACCAAGATCCTCCAGACCGGCCAAATCCTGGACAATGTTCACCGCCTGCTCAGAGGCTTCTAGGCGCTCCCGTTCTAGCTGGCGATTCAAGTAGCGATCGATCATACGCTCATAGTCTTCCTGGGCGATGACCAGGCGGTTGAGCGCTAAGCCCTGGGGGCGCAAAATACGATTGAGATCATCCTGGGCATCCAGGTTGTCGGGATGCACCATGGCCACGAGCAAAGCTGGTGGCTGGACCTCCTGGCGGGAGAGGGGAATGAGCTGGTGGCGACGGCAGATGTCGATCGGGATCAGGGTGTCGATCAATTCGCCCACTTCATCAATGGGGCGCTCATCTAACTCCGGATCCATCGACTCAACGCCGTAGAGGATCTTAAGTTCGAATAGCTGCTGCTTTTTGTATTGTCGGATCAGATCCGGCGGCAACGCTTGGCCCGTCAGGGCTTCAATGATCTGGGTGAGGGGCTTGCCCGTCTTCCGACTCTCTACCAGCGCTTGCTGCATCTGGTCCCGGTTGACATAACCGGACTGGATCAGCTTGTTGCCAAAGGGGGAGAAATCGTTCTGGACAACCAGGGCACGACGCTGGGAAGAAAAGTTGGTCATAGCAATTCGAAAAGGTCTCCTAGGCTTAGTATTCCCGAATCCAGCTCTGTTTTTCTCTCGCTGCCAGAGAATTTGCGGCATCGAAGCATTGGTAGGCCGGGGGAGCATCCTCAAAGTTGGGAAAAAATGAGAGAGCTGACGATCAGAAAAAGTCTGTTTAGAAGGATTTAATGTGGTCGGGTGCAGAGCAGTAGCTGAAGATGGGTTACCGAGTGGATGGGCCTTAATTATCGGGGGCTGCGTCACTCGGGGGCTGCGTCACTCGGGGGCTGCGTCACTCGGGGGCTGCGTCACTCAGGCAAGGCTAACCGGGGCAAGGCTAACCGGGGCAAGGCTAACCGGCACGGCGTCCGAGTTTGGCTCAATCTAACATAGATGCCCGCTGTGGGATTGCCCAGGGGCATAGCCTTGCCGCAACGGCTCAGTGATGGGAGGCCCATGGAGAGTTGGGAGCGATCGCCACCTCACCCTCACCCCCAGATTCTCCAGTCCCAGCTTCTCAAGCCCCAGCCCCCGACATATCGGTCCCCAGCGTTACCGCTCCTATTCTCCTGGGAATGACTAAGGAACAAGCCGGACGGAATTCATTGGCCCTGGCGAGCCACGGAATCCGCGACGGCCCCATTGGCCTGGGGCGATCGCAACCCGCCCTAAACCGAGCCATTCACTCTGCTCTCGCAGTAGAATAATCCCAGGATGGGGCCGCATCAACGTTCCAAATTGGGCTAAGCTGGCTCAATTATGGTTCCTTTGCTAAGAATCAACGCCAAAAATCAACGACCATCCGAATGTCCAGATGACTGAGTCGAATAATCCCGTGGAAAATAGCCAAACCTCACCGGTAGATACATCGGTCGCCGACCTGGAGTCTCTCAATGATGGAGCTTCCGGGGGCGAGCCCGATGCTGCTCCGGCAGCAGAGACAGCTTCGATGGAGGATACCGCCAGCCATGCTGAGTCCCCCAGCAGCCCAGCCGCCAACCCGGCCACTGGGACGGGGACAGAGCTGTCTGGAGATGCTCCCATGGGTTTCGATTCCCTCGAATTGGAACTCGAAGATGAGGCTCCAGGAGCCGGTGATAGCGCGGGGCGCGCGGCGGCGCTGAGCCTGGAAATTGAAGCCCTTAAAGCCCAGCTAGAAGAGCGCCAGGGGCAATATTTAAGGATTACGGCTGACTTCGAGAACTTTCGCAAACGCACCCAGAAAGAGCAAGAAGAGCTGGGCGAGCGGGTGAAATGTTCCACCATCCTTGGGCTGCTGCCAGTGGTGGACAATTTTGAGCGGGCTCGGGCACAGATCAAGGCTGAGGGTGAAGAAGCGATCGCCATCCACAAAAGCTACCAAGGGATCTACAAGCAGCTTGTGGAAGGCCTCAAGCGCGTCGGTGTTGTGGCCATGCAGGCCAAGGGCAAAGCCTTCGACCCCATGTTCCACGAAGCGGTCATGCGCGAGCCCAGCAGCGAAGTCGAAGATGGCACCGTGCTCGAAGAGTTGCAACGGGGCTATCGCCTGGGAGAACGGGTGTTGCGCCATGCCATGGTCAAAGTTTCCGTGGCCACGGAGCCCGATGGCGCAACCGAAGCGGCGAGTGAGGAGGCACAGACCGCCTAGCGCAGCAGAATCTTTTTCACTAGCTGACTTGACGATTGCGGCGACTGTGGTTCAAGGTTGTGGCGCTACGCCTGGCAATATGCTTGCCTCGATCTGCCCTTGATGTTTCCTTCCATGGGATGGCCGATCAAGGGCAATAGCCGATGAAATATCTAGTCTGTTGAGTGCGATCGCGCCTGGCTCGGTTTAACCCGGCTCAGCCTAACCCTGTATTCGTTCTGTTAGTCACGTGTATTACCGCTCACTATGGGAAAAGTTATAGGCATCGATCTGGGAACAACCAACAGCTGCGTAGCTGTTCTCGAAGGGGGAAAACCCATCGTCATCCCCAACTCCGAAGGCGGTCGTACCACGCCCAGCATGGTGGGCTTTGGCAAAACCGGGGAGCGGTTAATTGGCCAATTGGCCAAGCGCCAAGCCGTGACCAATGCCGAAAACACGGTCTACAGCATCAAACGCTTCATTGGCCGTCGCTGGGATGACACCCAGGACGAGCGCGCCCGCGTACCCTACAAATGCGTCAAAGGCCGCGATGAAACCGTTGATGTTCAGGCCAGGGAGACGATCTTCACCCCCCAGGAAGTCTCCTCCATGGTGCTGCAAAAGCTCAAGCAGGATGCCGAGGCGTTCCTGGGCGAAGAAGTCCAGCAAGCCGTGATCACCGTGCCCGCCTACTTCACCGATGCCCAGCGCCAAGCAACCAAAGACGCTGGCACCATAGCTGGCCTCGAAGTCCTGCGCATCATCAACGAGCCCACCGCCGCCGCCCTCTCCTACGGTCTCGACAAACAGGAAGAAGACCAGATCGTCCTGGTGTTCGACCTAGGCGGCGGCACCTTCGATGTCTCCGTCCTCCAGCTCGGCGATGGGGTTTTCGAGGTCAAATCCACCGCAGGGAACAACCACCTGGGCGGCGATGACTTTGACAACGTGATTGTCGAATGGATGACCCACAGCTTCCAGGAACATGAACAGGTCGATCTGCGGGCTGACAAAATGGCCCTCCAGCGCCTGCGCGAAGCTGCGGAAAAGGCCAAGATCGAACTGTCCAGCACCCAGAGCACCGTCATCAACCTGCCCTTCATCACCGCCGATGATGCCGGGCCCAAGCACCTGGAAATGGAGCTGAGCCGCGCCAAGTTTGAAGAGCTGGCCCTATCGCTGATCAAGGGCACAATCCAGCCGGTACAGCAGGCGCTCAAGGACAGCCAATGCACCCCCGACGACATCCAGCGCATCATCCTGATCGGCGGCTCCACCCGCATCCCAGCCGTTCAAAAGGCCATCAGTCAGTTCTTTGGCGGCAAGGCCCCAGACCGCTCGGTCAACCCCGATGAAGCGGTGGCCCTCGGCGCGGCCATCCAGGGCGGTGTCCTAGGCGGCGAAGTCAAGGACTTGCTACTCCTAGACGTCATTCCCCTTTCCTTTGGTCTCGAAACCCTGGGTGGCGTCTTTACCAAAATCATTGAACGCAACACGACGATCCCCACCAGCAAAAGCAAGGTTTTTTCCACGGCCACCGATGGCCAGACCATGGTGGAAGTCCACGTGCTCCAAGGGGAACGGGCCATGGTGGCCGACAACAAAAGCCTAGGCCGCTTTCAGCTCACCGGTATTCCCCCCGCCCCCCGAGGCATTCCCCAGATCGAAGTCGCCTTTGAAATCGATGCCAATGGCATCTTAAATGTGACGGGCCGAGACAAGGGCACGGGCCGGGAGCAAAGCATTAGCATCACCAGCACCGGCGGCCTCAACCCCGCCGAGGTGGAGCGCATGCGCAGTGAAGCGGAAGTCTACGCCGAAGAGGACGATCGCCGCATGGCCCTCGCAGAGCTGCACAACCTCGCCCAGAGCCTGATCTACAGCTATGAACTGACGATGCGTAATCATTCGGAGCTGACCAGCACGCCGCTGATTGAAGTGGCTGAGGGCAAGCGGGCGGCCCTGGAGACGATGATGAAACGCTCCGGTGTCTCCCCGGCAGAGTTCAAGGCCTGTTCGGATGATTTCCAGCAGGTTGTCTTGGCGATCGGCGCTTCCATCTACCAGCCCGGTGCTGGGGCCACTGAGCAACCCAATAACGGCTCCGAGGACCATTCCCCAGTGGAAGAGCGCACCATCACCACAGGAGATGAAGCTGAAGCTGTCGATGACAATGACTTCCGCTTTGATGACGAGGATGGGCCTTCCGCCTCGGACTACGAGGCAGTCGATTAAACCAAGACCGTACCCCCCTGGCCCGCTTATCCCCCAGAGATCGGTTCTCCGGAACGGAACCGATCTGAGCAACCAGGCCGATTGTTGCTAAGGTTATAGCGGCATCCTGACTGCCAAACTATCACCACCCCAGCGTTCTATGGCCCGCGACTACTACGAAATTTTAGGCGTCTCGCGCAGTGCGGATAAGGACGAGCTCAAACGGGCCTATCGTCGCCTTGCCCGGAAATACCACCCAGACGTCAATCGTGAAGCGGGCGCGGAGGAGCGTTTTAAGGAAATTAACCGGGCCTACGAAGTACTTTCGGAGCCGGAAACGCGCAGCAACTACGATCGCTTCGGCGAGGCAGGCGTCTCTGGAGCCGGGGCCGCAGGCTTCCAGGACATGTCGGATATGGGCGGCTTCGCCGATATCTTCGAGAGCTTCTTCAGTGGTTTTGCGGGCGGCCAGCCCCAGGGTGGTGCGACGCGCCGCCGTGGCCCATGCGTGGGGACGACCTGCGCCTCGATCTGCGCCTCGAATTTCGCGAAGCGATCTTTGGCGGCGAAAAAGAAATCAAGATCAACCACCTCGAAACCTGCACCACCTGCGATGGCAGTGGGGCGAAGCCTGGCACCCGGCCTAAGCCCTGTGGCACCTGCGGCGGCTCTGGCCAGGTGCGCCGGGCCACCCGCACGCCCTTTGGCAGCTTTACCCAGGTCTCCGTTTGCCCCGCCTGTGATGGGGTTGGCCAGGTGGTGGAAGATAAGTGCGTCACCTGCGGCGGCTCAGGCCAAAACCAGGTGCGCAAAAAGCTGAAGATTACTGTTCCGCCGGGCGTCGATAGCGGCACGCGGCTGCGGGTGCCCGGCGAGGGCGATGCCGGGCAGCGCGGCGGCCCCAAGGGCGATCTGTACGTTTATTTGTATGTCAACGAAGATGCCCAGTTCCGCCGCGATGGCATCAACATCCTCTCCGAATTGAAAGTGAGTTATCTCCAAGCCATCCTGGGGGCCAAGATGCAGGTGGAAACCGTGGATGGAACGGCTGAAGTCAACATTCCTGTAGGCACCCAGCCCAACACCGTCTTGACCTTAGACAATCGAGGCGTCCCCCGTCTGGGCAATTCTGAAAGTCGAGGCGATCACCTGATGACGGTGAATGTGGATATTCCCGCCAAGCTCACATCCGAGGAGCGAGATCTGCTCGAAAAGCTGGCCCATATTCGCGGTGAGGCCACCGGCAAGGGTGGTATTGAGGGCTTCCTCGGCGGCCTGTTTCGCAGCTAATGGCCACCGTCCATGGCCGTTTATCTGGCTCGGTTCCCATGACTTCTATTCCTTCCAGCCAGGCTGTCCCCGATGCCCAGATGGACCTTCGGGGCATCGCCTGTCCGCTCAATTTTGTTCGCACCAAGCTGCGTTTGGATCGACTCCAGCCCGGCCAGTGCTTGGCGGTTTGGTTGGATGGCGGAGAGCCCGTGGAGCAGGTGCCAGCGAGCCTGCGCCTGGGCGGCTATGTGATTCTGTCCTTGGAAGCCCAGGGAGATTATTTTGTGCTGAAAACCTGTCGCCCTGAGCCTTCTACTTAATGGAGCCGCTGATTGGGGAGGAACGGATTAGGGAGGAACGGGCTAGGGAGGAACGGGCTAGGGAGCAGGCGGGCTCGGTTGCTGAGCTAGAAACTGAACCAGTTGCTGGCCCAGGGTTGGGGGTCACGGGGGTGGTCGTGGCGGTGCAGGCGAATTATTACCATGTGCAGCTCGATCCGATGGCCAACTGGGCTGGTTCTCCGGCGGAGCCTCAGTCTGGGACTAACCCTGGGACTAACCCTGGGGGACTGTTGCTCTGTTTGCGGCGGGCGAGGTTGAAGAAGCTGGGGCAGCGGATTATGGTGGGCGATCGCGTCCAAGTCGAACAGCCCGATTGGGTCGATCGGCGGGGCGTCATTGCCGCCATCTGGCCGCGCCGCAGTGAGCTGGACCGCCCGCCCGTGGCCAATGCCGATCAGATTTTGCTGGTGTTTGCCCAGGCAGAGCCCAGCCTGGATCCGCACCAGCTCAGCCGCTTTTTGGTCAAGGCAGAATCGACGGGGCTGAGGATTTTGTTGGCCCTGAGCAAGAGTGATTTGGTCAGTGAAACGGTGCGGCGGGGGTGGCGCGATCGCCTCATCGCCTGGGGCTACGATCCATTTTTCCTCAGTCTGTATGGCCCAGATCAAGTGGCCCAGCTTCAGACAGCCCTCCAGGGCCAGATCACGATCGTGGCCGGTCCCTCCGGCGTCGGCAAATCGAGCTTAATCAATCGCCTGATTCCCGACCAATCCCTGCGCATCTCCGAGGTCTCCGGCAAGCTGGGGCGGGGCCGCCACACCACCCGCCATGTGGAGCTGTTTGAGCTGCCCAGGGGGGGGCTGCTGGCCGATACGCCTGGCTTTAACCAGCCCCAGTTGGACAGTGCGCCGGAATTGCTGCCCCAGCTATTTCCCGAAATTCGCCAGCGCCTGGCCGCTGGCCGCTGTCAGTTTGCCAACTGTCGCCACTGCTCGGAGCCTAATTGTGTGGTGCGGGGCGATGGGGCAATGGCCGACTGGGAGCGCTATGGTGATTACTTGGTCTATTTGACGGAGCTGGAAGCTTGGCAAGCGAGTCGCGATCGCCAAGCCAATCCTGAGGCGATCGTCAAGGAAAAGCAAAATAGCGATGGCAAAGTCACCCTAGAACCCAAGCTAGAGCCAAAGCGCTACCGCCGCGAGTCGCGCAAATCCCGCCGCCAAGAAATCTCCAACTTCACTGGCAAGGTCTCGGACTTGGAGCAGTTCCTGGGCAGCGAGGCCGAAGAAGACCTGCGCTAGGGCACAGGCGCTTTAGCCTTTGCCCGCTGCTTCAGCGCTTCAATGATTTTGGTATTCGCCTTGGGAAAGGGATAGTGATCCAGCTCCTCCAGGGTGACCCAGCGCACCTCATCGCATTCCAAGGTCTGGGGCTCGCCGGAGAGGTGGCGACAGAGGAAGACGTGGAGCGTCACTTTGAAGTGGGTGTAGGCATGGTCGAGGGTCATGAGCTGCTCGCCGACTTCGATCGCGATCGCCAGCTCCTCCTGCACCTCACGGCGCACACAGTCCTCCAGGGTTTCGTTCGCTTCGAGCTTGCCGCCGGGGAATTCCCACAGGCCGCCCAACAGCCCTTCCTGGCGACGGCGATCGATCAAACTTGAGCTTGGTCATTGCCAATCACCGCCACCGCAATGACTTTGTGGGGCAGGGGGCCTTTGGATTCACGCATGGGCAGCTCCGACTGAGTTCCTAAATTGTAGGCCGCACAGGGCGATCGCCAAGGACAGATCAAACAGGCTGGATTCTTGGCCGTGCAAAGGGTTGCCCCCAAATCCATCAGCGCTTGATTAAAGTCCCGAGGATTAACGGGATCTAGCAGGAACTCAGACAGTGCCCAAAGTCGATCCATCGCTCTGGCTGGGGGGCGATCGAGGGCGACCAGCCGCGCCAAAACCCGCTTGACATTGCCATCCAAAATCGCCCAGGGCTGGTTGAACGCCGAGCTGAGAATGCCACCGGCAGTGGTGCGGCCAATGCCGGGCAGGGCCAAGACGTGCTCAAAGGTCTGGGGGAATTCTCCCCCATATCGCTCAGTAATGATTTGGGCCGTGCGATGGAGGTTGCGGGCGCGGGCATAGTAGCCCAGACCTTCCCACTGCTTTAGCACCGCCGTTTGATCCGCTAGGGCCAGGCTCTGCACAGTCGGGAAGCGCACCATCCAGCGCTGGAAGTAGGACAGGACGGTCTTGACCTGGGTCTGCTGGAGCATGATCTCCGAGATCCAAACCGCATAGGGGTCGGGATGGTTGCGCCAGGGCAGTTTACGCCCGGCCTTGGCGTACCAATCGAGGAGGGCGCGGCGTAGGCGATCGCCCAGCCCTCCCCAGTCGCTCCCTCACCCCAGCCTGGCCCCGGCATACTCCAGCCCAGAACGGGCTCTACCTCCCCAGCCCCCGACAAAAAAAAGGCTGCCCCAAGATCGGAAACAGCCCCCTGGCTCCCCCTGGCAACTGGCAAAGGCTGGGAAGGGTCTCGCTTACTCAAAAACCAAAATCCGAGGACAAGCCCGATTCCGAAGGCGATGAGGGCTCACCCTCTTTGCCCGCCTTGGGGGCAGCCTCCCCCGCCGCCATGGAGGATTCAAATCCGGCCAGCAGGGATTGCTCCATGGTCATGCGCTGTTCCGCCGTGCGCAGGAAATAGCCTCCCATCATGGCCGAAGCCAACAGACGGCCCAGGTGGTCGCGATTGGTTGTAATTTCAACATTGAATGGCCCTTCGGGCAGGTGGCCCAATAGACCCCCAATATTCTGCTCCATAATGCGCAGCACATCCTTATTTTCCGGCTTGGACAGTCGGCTGACGACTTCGGGATGCAGGGAGTGGATGTACTGGACTAGGGCGCTCTCTTCGCTTCTTGAAGCAGGAGAGTCGTTGAAGGAGCCGGATGAGAGTTGAAAGTCTTCATTCACGGTCAGGTACCTCTTACCAACATGGGCGGACCCCCGAGGCCGCGCAGCGAGCTGCCTAGGCAAACCTCAGGTTTTCTGTGCGTTCTGTGCTCCAGCATAGCAACTCCGCCGAGGCGACGAAGTGGCTAAGACCGTACCCCAGCGGGGCGGTTTCTGCCTAACCCGCCGCCGCCCCCCCTGCGAGACCAAGCAGCGATGCCGTTGGCGGTGCAGGGGATAGGCGATGTCGGTGCTGGGTGGAACAGGTGGTTCAGCCCAAGGCTGCCAGTGGTTAAAGCATACCCAAGGAGCTGAGCGGAGTTTGCCTTGGCTCCGCCTGCGGAGGCGATCGGGCTCGCGGCTAACCGGCGAGATATTCAAGCATATCGCCCTTGCGCTTGCGCAGCTTGTTCAGGGCTTCACGCTCGATCTGGCGCACCCGCTCGCGGCTGATGCTGAGGTGTTCGCCAATTTTGGCTAGGGTCAAGCCCTTGCCATCTTCTAGGCCAAAGCGCAGGCGCAGGACGGTCTGCTGCTGGAGCGTCAGGTCGGACATCAGCCGATCGAGATCCTGGCGCAGGGAAAACTGGGCGGTGTAGTCTTCGGGGGATTGACCCTCATCCTGGAGCAGCTCGCTGAGTTCGGTATCGCCGTTGTCGCCGACGCGCAGGTCGAGGGAGAGGGGCTGGCGCGATTTTCCAGGTAGTCGCGCACCAGCTTGGGCGGGATGTCTACGGCGGCGGCCAGCTCTAAGGTGGTGGGGGCTCGGCCCAGGGTTTGGGTGAGTTCGCGCTGGGTTTTCTTAATCTTGTTGAGTTTTTCGGTGATATGGATGGGCAGGCGAATGGTGCGGCTCTTTTCGGCGATCGCCCGCGTAATCGCCTGGCGAATCCACCAGTAGGCGTAGGTCGAGAAGCGATAGCCCTTGGTGGGGTCGAACTTTTCCACTCCCCGCTGCATCCCAATCGTGCCCTCTTGGATCAAGTCCAGGAGATCGAGGTTGCGCTTGAGATATTTTTTGGCGACGGAAACAACTAGGCGCAGGTTGGCTTCAATCATGCGCTGCTTGGCTGCATTGCCTGCATCCAGGGCTTCTTGCAGCTCCGCCAGAGAGATCGATGCAGCCTCCGCCCATTCCTCCAAGCTCGGCTCACGCCCGAGGGCTTCGACCAGCTCAACTCGCTGGGCATCCAGGGCTGTAAAGCGCTGGACAAGCTTGCCGTAGATAATTTCCTGCTCATGGGTTAGCAGCGGAACCCGACCGATTTCCCGGAGGTAAGTGCGGACTAAATCTGACGAAGGTTGTGACTTTCTCATATTCAGCGAAGGGAAGAACCGTTTAATGCGAGAAAGAACCCTAAGGTGCTTACAAGCTACAGCCAATCAGCAGGGGGGAGATGCAATCTACGTAACCAAATGGCCAAGGACTTGAGTCCCATTACTGGCTTCACGGGGGATTGCAGGCGCTCCGCAAGGCAATTGTGTTTAGTTTTGTAACTTGTTTCTCAGAATAAGGCGTTTTAGGTCGCTGTGTAAAGGCTCCTCGCCAGAAGTCTGAGCGTGAATTTACTGGGGTTTACATTTCCCGGCACGAATGAGGCCGATGCGTTTGGCGATCGCCGCTAACTCCGACTCAAACGGCCCCCAACATTCCACCGTGGGGGCTTCCCCAGCCTCATCTTGTTCGACAGCTTGGGCAACCAGGGCCTGGGCCGATAGGACCAAGCATCCTCCCTGGTCCTGGGCCACAACGTACCAGCAGTTTGAGGGTTCACCCATGTTTGCTCTTCCAGTTGTCTCGCCGCTATCTCGCCCCATTGGGGCCTATGCTCAGTTTAGCGAGGAGTGATTTGTATTCTTGTATAAATAAGAACTTTATAAACTCAATGCAATTGATCTCGGTAATCTTCACAGCCGGGCCCGCCCGGCCTCTGCTAAACTGCCAGGCTCCAGTTACGGGCTCCAGTTACGGGCTCCAGGCAAGGGCACAGGCACCAGGCCAAGGGACAAAAAAAGACGCTCCCCCAACAAATGGAGGGAACGCCTGATCACCCAAGCTGCTTCCACTGGAGCAGCGCTGGAGTGGTCTAATCCTGAAATCGGAGAGCTTCAGGGTTACTCGAAGAAAATAGGGTTACTCGAAGAAATTATGTCACCTTGCGGTAGGGAACCTTGC
>JAAUQQ010000457.1 GCA_012032745.1 Synechococcales cyanobacterium RM1_1_8 | reverse complement strand
TGTTCCGGGCGTTGCGTAAAGGCAAGACACGCTGGCTGTGTTGCGGTAAGGGACTTAAACCATTTGCGGGATTATATCCAATGCAAAATCAACGAATTCCGGTCCTATCTCCAAGTGGTAAACCATTTGTGTTGTCTAGACCGACCACTGCGGCTAAAGCCGCTTCCGATTTTCCTCCCCTGGCTAAAGCCGAGGGGATTCCAAATTCAGGCATTCAGTTGAGCTGGACTAGAGGGAGAGAACATGGTGAACCCAGTGCTGGTTGATTCAACGACGGCGGAACCGCCATCCGGCCTTGGGATGAAGCGTGGCCCGGCGTTTAACCTGCTATTCAAACTCGGGCCAGTCCCAGCCAGAGCCCTGGGGCAGGGCTTGGTTACCCTGACCTTGGGCTTGATGGGGGGGCTGGGATGGGGGTCGGCGATCGCCGCTGAGCGAGTCTCGGTCAACCTCGGCATCCTCGGCGATTCCTTCCAGGTGTCTTCCCTAGAGACCTATGCCAAAACCGGCGAAGTCCCAGCGGATCTGCGGGACTACCTGCGGTTTCTCAATGATGACCAGAAGGCCCAGCTCCGCCAGGCGCTGCTGGCGGAGGCCGATGTCTCCGTTGTGGCCGTGGCGCAGTTTTTGTACTCACCCCAGGGGGAAGTCCTGCTGGAGCGCCTGGGCCAGGTCATCCAGTCGGAGGCTCGCCAGCCCGGCTTTTTTGGCATTCGAGCCGCCTTGATTCTGGCAGCGGCAGAGCCCGGCAATATCACCTTAATCCAGGTGTTGGAAAAGTTTCCCACCCCTGGGGTGCGGATCAGCCTGGGGCGGGGCTGGGAAATTGCCAAAGAGCTGACGGAGCTGGTGGAGCAAACCAAGGCCGCAGTGGTGAAGATCAAGGCCGAGGCTGAGACTGAAGCCGCTGAAGAGGTGACCTCCGGGGTGGCTGCCCAGGTGGCTGGATTGCCCAATTTGACCCTGGCTGGCCCCCTGGAGTGGGAGCGGGAAACCTTGGTGCTGGAGGATGGGGAGCGCGATCGCAAACTCCCCGTCGATATCTATGTGCCCCAGACGGGCTTGCCCCAGACGGATTTGCCCCAGACGGCTGGGCAGGCGATCGCCCCCTGGCCCACCGTGGTCATCTCCCACGGCCTCAAATCCGATCGCAGCTCCTTCGCCTACCTGGCCGAACACCTGGCCTCCCATGGCTTTGCCGTCATCGTGCCAGAACACCCCGGCAGCAACACCGAACAATTCCAAGCCCTGCTCCTGGGCCGGGCCAATGAGATTTCCGACCCCAGGGAATTTGTCAATCGCCCCCTGGACATCACCTTCATCCTCAACCGCCTGGGCCAACATCCCCGCCTCGGCCCCCAGCTCAACTTGAACCGCGTGGGCATCATGGGCCAATCCTTCGGCGGCTACACTGCCCTGGCCCTGGGCGGAGCCGAGCTGGATGAAGCCCAGCTCACCCAGAGCTGCCAGCAGCTCAATGAAAGCTGGAATGTCTCCCTGGCCCTGCAATGTCGCGCCCTGGCCGTCCTGCCCCTGCCCAAAAGCCTGCGGGATCCGCGCATCAGCGCCGTGGTGGCGATCAACCCGTTCACCAGCGCCGTCTTTGGCCGCGAGGGCTTAAAAGCCCTGGCCACCCCAACCCTGGTGGTGGCGGGCAACGTCGATACCGTAGCCCCGGCCCTGATGGAGCAAATCCAGCCCTTTCGCTGGATCCAAGGGCCGGATCGCCACCTGGCCCTGATGGTCGGCGGCACCCATTTTTCCAGCATCGCCGAAACCCCCGACAGCACAGAACCGCCCCTGCCAGAGGCCGTGGTAGGGCCAGATTTGGCCGTTGCCCGAGACTACACCAAGGCCCTGAGCCTGGCCAGCTTCGAGACCTATCTGACAGGGGAGGCGGCTGGGGTTCCCTACCTCTCCAGCAGCTATGCCAAGACTCTGGCACGGGGACGGCTGGGCTTGGCGTTGGTTCAGCAGTTGCCCTGATGCCCTGGAGGCGCGATCGCATCTGTCCCACGCTTTGGCGCTTCAAGACTATGCGGTTAAACAAGACTATGCGGTTAAATTTGATGCATCACTTCATTCATTTTCTCTGCATTTGCCCCAGTATTGGGCGACAAACTGGCAGAAACATACCGAGATTTCAACAGTCTCGATAATCCGTTGAGCAGAGTAAACTTTTGTGAAATCGACTTAGAGCTCCCCTGGGGTCTTGCATGGAATAGCCCATCCCAGACGTATTGCAATCCACCTGCGTTGATCGCCTAGGCTGCTGATTGAGCAATATCGTGCAACGCCGCCATCTATCGAGTCTAGGTGCGGTTAGGCGCTGCTGCCTCGGCTTTATTTCGGAGCCATGCGCCCAAATTTCCCCAAACCGCTTCCGTCCACCGCTCAAGACAGTTTCATGACGCCCACCCCTGACTCTCTCCTGGCCAGCCAGATCTCCCGCCGCAGCTTGCTCAAAATGCTCAGCGTTGGCACCGTCGGCAGCGGTCTCGGCTATTCCCGCTTCAAGAAGCCCGAGCCCAATGTCTATGGCAGGGACATTGTGGACCTGCCGTTCCATGCCACTGAGAAAAAGACCGTGGCGATCGTCGGCGGGGGCCTGGCCGGTCTGGCCAGCGCCTATGAACTCAGTCGTCGCGGCTTTGAAGTCACCCTGCTGGAAAAGTCGCCCCAGCTCGGCGGCAAGATCGCCAGTTGGGACATCAGCGTCAACGGCGAGGCCATGCGCATGGAGCATGGCTTCCATGGCTTTTTTCCCCAGTATTACAACCTGTGGAGCATCGTCGAGGAGCTAGAGGCCAAGGACAACTTTGCCGCCCTGCCCACCTACGCCGTGGTCTACAAGGACAAATATGGCCCAGAAGTCTTCAAGCCCAGCAGCTCCGCCTTTCCCTGGAACATTGTCGATCTAGCCTTTTCTAGCCCCAACTGCCTCAACTGGGGTCTGAACCTGGTCAAGCCAGCCCACTGGGAAGTCTTTAAGGAAATCACCGCCTTCCATCCCCAGCGCAGCTATGAGCGCCTGGATCACATCGCCGTCACCGATTGGGTCAATGGGGAGATTCCCAAGGGACTCTACGACCTGTACTTTTTGCCCTTTGGCAAATCCAGCCTCAATTCTCCCGATGTGCTCAGCACCGGGGAGCTGATGCAGTTCTTCCATTTCTATTTCTTTGGTAACCCCGAGGGCCTGGCCTTCCGGGGCACCCGCATGGATATGGGCCGCAGCCTAGTGGACCCCGTGGCCCAGAGTGTTCGCCAGTTCAATGGCCAAGTGATTACCGATGTGACGGTGACGGGGATTGACTGGAAGGATGGCGAAATTGCCCAGTTGCGCTACCAAGAAGGGGCCAGCGGCAAGACCGCGCCGTTCTGGGTAGAGGCCAATACCAGCCTGGGTGAGGGCTTTTATGGGGCGGGGGATGATGTTTATGCGCTGCTGGCGGGGGATCAAGAAGCGGTGTCCCTGACCTGTACCCACCAGGGCTGTACCGTGGCAAAAGTAGGGACCAACTCCGATGGCGATGGCTTTTTGTGTCCCTGCCATGGAGCGGT
>JAAUQQ010000456.1 GCA_012032745.1 Synechococcales cyanobacterium RM1_1_8 | reverse complement strand
TTTCCTGGTGAAAATACTTAGTTTTCAAAAAGTAAGTACCTTAATCACCAATTCATGGGTTACGGGGAATCGCCAAAAGCACCTCAGAAATTTCTTTTGAGTTGCTGTTCCAATGCCCAACCCATCCTTCTTCACTCCCCAAGCGAAGCGGTTTGAAAACGCTGAAAACCCCTGAACAGGGGCTATCCACCCCGCTTTTTCTGAGGCTCATGACCCTGGGGCTCACCCCCCCGTCCAGCGCTGTATGGGGAGCGCCACAATTTATAATCCCTGAGATAGAATGAACACAACTTAGTATATTTTTTGACTCAAGCAGGAATTACCCCATGGGGATCTGCTTGGGCTTCACCCAACGCATCTACTTTGAAGCAGCGCTGCTCCCTTCCATGGGAGCGGCTGCGCTGCATTTGGCAAAATCCCCTGGCATCTATTCAGGTCTGTGATGCGCTCCATCGCGTCATTGTCGCTGTTTTGTTCAGGCGATTTTGCCCGCGCTTAATCCAGGGATCGCAGATAACTTCAGCTCAATTTTGAGTTTTTCCGGTGTTGGTCTTCCTGGGACAGGGGAGACCCGTTTTTGACTGATTCGTTGATCTTTTAATCGTAGTGAGTAACCCCGTCCATGAATCCTTCTCAATGGCAAGCTTTGAATCCCGACCAGTTGCCAGAATGCCCTGCGGTCTACGCGATTTTGTGGCGTCGTAAGTGGCTCTATGTGGGCTCTTCCGACAACCTCAAGCTCAGTCTCGACTCCCAGCCCCTGCCCTACCGCATTGCCCTGGGCCTGACGGATGCGCGGCTGCTGTGGATGCCCTCTAGCGATCCCCGCCGCCAGGGGGCCAAGCTCCAGCAGATGATGCGCTGTCAGTGGCAGGGCTTGGCGGATGGCCTGACCAGCGGAAATACTCCCCAATGTGCTTGGCCTGCGGCCCACCGCTTGGATAGTGCGGTGCCGATGGTGGCCCGACCCCTGACCAATGTGCTGGATGCGTTGCGGGTTGA
Organism: Synechococcales cyanobacterium RM1_1_8; assembly: GCA_012032745.1. Taxonomy (GTDB): domain Bacteria; phylum Cyanobacteriota; class Cyanobacteriia; order PCC-9006; family JAAUQQ01; genus JAAUQQ01. The sequence continues at coordinate 2,563 of JAAUQQ010000456.1, read as the reverse complement.
GGTTGCTTGAGCAGCAGATCACAGCCGCTGTTTGCCATCCAGGGTGAGCAGCGGCCCATAGAGGCTGGGGCGGCGATCGCGAAAGAACCCCATCCCCGCTCGAAACCGCCGCGCTGCCGCCAGATCTAGATCGGCATAGAGAATGGTTTCTGTTTGGCGATCGCCCTGGACCATCACCTCCCCGGTGTAGTCACAAATAAATGAACTGCCGTAGAACGTCATCGCCCCCTCCTGGCCGATGCGGTTTGCGGCTGCCACATAGCAACTGTTGCTGACGGCATGGCCAACCATGGCTCGCTGCCACAGCGGCTGGGTGTCGATTTCGCCTGCCTCGGGCGGTTCGCTGCCGATCGCCGTGGGATAGAGCAAGACCTCTGCCCCCAACAAAGCCATGGCGCGGGCCGCTTCGGGAAACCATTGATCCCAGCAAATGCCAGCTCCCAGGATCCCCTGGGGAGCTGCGTAAACTTGAAACCCCGTATCGCCGGGGGTGAAGTAATATTTCTCCTCGTAGCAGGGGCCATCGGGGATGTGGGATTTGCGATAGACCTGGACGATTTCCCCCTCGGGGCTGATCATGGCCAGGCTGTTGTAGTAGGCTTGGCCCGCCCGCTCAAAGAAGCTGATCGGCAACACCAGACCCAGCTCCGACGCCAGGGCCTGGAAGCGCGGCAAAAACGGATGGTCCGCCAGGGGATGGGCCAGATCAAAGGCCTGTTCTTGCTCCTGCTGGGGAAAATATGGCCCGCTAAACAGTTCCGGCAGCAACACCACCTGGGCTCCCCCTGCCGCCGCCTGGCGTAGCCAAGCCTCCGCCGCTGCGAGGTTGGCAGCCTGCTCGGCCACCATGGACATTTGAACAACCGCAAGGCGCATGGATCTGAGCTGCATGAGAGAGTACCGATAAACGGTAATCGAAAATGGCCCATCTCTCGCCACTCATCCCCCGCCAATCGGCTTCAATCTTCCGCCCAGCCCATCCCCAGTAACCCACCCCCAACTCCCCTAAAACCCACCCTCTGGCTGCTGCTGCGTCGCGCAGTGGAAGCCGCCGCCGCCTTGGAACAGGCCCCTAGCCGGTAGGCCAATCACCTGGCGCTGGGGAAAGGCGGAGCGCAGGATCGCTAGGGCAGGCTCGTCCTGGGCGCAGTCGAAGGTGGGCACCAGCACGGCTCCATTGGCGATGTAGAAGTTGGCATAGGTGAGGGGCAGGCGATCGCCCTCAAAATAAAGCCGCAGCTCCGGTATTGGCAGGGGGATCACCGTCAGCGCGCCCTGGCGATCGCGCCATTGCTCCAGGGTGGCTAGGTTCTGCTGGAGGGGGCCATCGTTGGCATCTTCGGGATCGGTGCAGATGCTGGTGACCACTGTGCGATCGCCCACAAAGCGCGTAATCGTATCCACATGGCCATCGGTGTGATCCCCCTCCAGGCCCCGATCCAGCCAAATCAATTGTTCAATGCCCAAATAGTCCCGCAAATAGTTTTCCAGGGCTGCTTCATCCAAGCTGGGGTTGCGATTCTGAGCCAGGAGACATTGCCGGGTCGAGATCCCCAGCCCCTGGCCATTGACCTCGATCGCCCCCCCCTCAAACACAATGCCAGGCCGGTAGAGTGCCTCGGGCTCGATCCCCAAATGCTTGGCGATGGCATTGGGCAGTTGGGCATCGAGCTGGGCTGGGAAGCGATCGCCCCAGCCATTAAATTCCCAATTCACCGCCAGGAGCTGGGGCGCGGCGGCCTGGGCCTCGCCAGGGCCGGGGTGCTGGACAAAAATCGGTCCGCTGTCCCGCAGCCAAATATCTCGGTGGGGAATGGCATGGAGCTGGATGCGCTGGGCGGCGATCGCCGCCCCCAGCCGCCCCCGGCACATCCGCCTCAGCTTCACCATCATGGACCAGCAATTGAACGGGCTCCCAGGTGGACAGCACCTCCAAAAACCGGGCAAAATCAGCCCGAGCCGCCGCCAAAGCCCCGCCCCAATAGTCATCATCTCGGGGCCAAGCGGTCCAGGTGGCTTGGTGGGGCTCCCACTCAGCAGGCATACGAAAGCCTTGGCCATGGGGCGTTTTGCCCATTGGCACTGCCGCCGTCTGGGGTAGGGGAGCCTTGAGGATGGGGCGCTGGGGGAGATTGACAGCCATAGTGGAGAGTAACAGTGGAAAGTGACAGGAACGTTATCAAGATCCCACACTATCCAATCTCTAAAACGGCTTCTGCCCCAGGACATTGCCCGCTGGGTTGTACTGACAGACCAAATACTCAGCCCCCTGGCCCCCCTTGGCAAAACCGCAGCCCAGTTGGCTGGTCTTGCGCCAGACGATTTGGCTGTAGTGACCCACATCGGCCCAGTTGCCCGTGGTCGAGAGGTTGGGCATGGTGCCATTGCGAAAGAATTGGCGCTCGGCCCCCCAGCGATCCACCATGGCTTTGAGGCTGCTGGCCCGGCCTCGACCATAGGTAATATTTTCGCCGTGGGATTTGCTGCGATACGGGCTGCCTGCGGGAGAATGCTGAAACTGGTTTTTGGTCGCCAGTTGCTCGGCCCAGGCTTGGGCATTGCT
>JAAUQQ010000455.1 GCA_012032745.1 Synechococcales cyanobacterium RM1_1_8 | reverse complement strand
CAACATTCTCGGGGCGGCCCTGACCCGAGGGGCCAGCGCCATCCATCCCGGCTATGGCTTCCTGGCGGAGAATGCTAAGTTTGCGGAGATGTGTGCCGACCACCAGCTCACCTTCATTGGCCCGCGCCCCGAATCGATCCGGGACATGGGCGACAAGTCCACCGCCAAGAAAACAGTGACTTCAGTGGGCGTGCCGACGGTGCCCGGCAGCGAGGGCCTGGTGGAAATGAAGTCGAAGCCTTAAAAATTGCCCGAGGCATGGGCTTTCCGGTGATTGTCAAGGCGACGGCGGGGGGCGGGGGCCGGGGCATGCGCCTCGTGCGCCAGGAAGAGGAAATGACCAAGCTGTTTTTTGCCGCCCGAGGGGAGGCCGAGGCCGCCTTTGGCAATCCCGGCCTCTATGTGGAGAAATTCATTGAGCGGCCCCGCCATGTCGAGATCCAGCTGCTGGCCGATACTCACGGCAATGTGGTGCATTTGGGCGATCGCGATTGTTCCATCCAGCGCCGCCACCAAAAGCTGCTAGAGGAATCCCCCAGCCCAGCGGTGACGCCGAAAATGCGCGATCGCATGGGCAAGGCAGCGGTGAAGGTGGCCAAGGCGATCAACTATGTGGGGGCGGGCACGGTGGAGTTTTTGGTGGACAAAGACGGTCATTTCTACTTCATGGAGATGAACACCCGCATTCAGGTGGAACATCCGGTGACGGAGATGGTGACGGGCATTGATTTGATCGTCGCCCAGATCCGCATCGCCCAGGGCGAGCCCTTGGGCTTCAGCCAGTCGGATGTGGAGATCCGGGGCCATGCGATTGAATGTCGCATCAACGCCGAAGACCCGAAGTTCAACTTCCGCCCCAGCCCCGGACGCATCAGCGCCTATTTGCCCCCCGGTGGCCCCGGCGTGCGGGTGGATTCCCATGTCTATACGGACTATGACATTCCGCCTTACTACGATTCTTTGATTGGCAAGTTGATTGTTTGGGGGCCGGACCGGAAGACGGCGATCGCCCGCACCAAGCGCGCCCTGCGGGAGTTTGCGATCACGGGCCTGCCCACGACCATCGGCTTCCACCAAAAATCCTCGAACATCCCGATTTTATTCGGGGCGATGTCTACACCAATTTTATTGAGACCTGCATGGGCTAGGGCGTCACCGGGCTTTACTTCACCTGGCCTCGAAACCGCACAAAGCCATAGGAGCTGGCGGGGCTGCCGGAGGATTCTGCTTTCGGCAGGGTGCCCAGATCCACGACAATGGCTCCATTTTTGTTGTCCCCGCAACTGGTGAGCTGGGGATAGACTGCGACCAGGCTCTCGCCGGGGGCAAAGTAGCGGCCCTGGTCGCCATCGGCGCTGTTGCTCAGGGCCAGACCGTTGCCGCTGCCGATCTGGAGGAGGATGCCGTGGTCATCGGTGGGGATGCCTTGGGGGTCTGGGGTGGCGCTGTTGAAGGCGGTGGGCAGGAAGCGGACATTGTCGGGGACGCGATCGCAGAACAAAACCGCCTCCGCATCGGACTCTCCAGCGGAGAGGAAATAGATGGTGTATTCGAGTTCATCGCCAGGCTTGGTAAAGCCCCCATGGATGCCGCCAATCAGGAAGGTGTTGGGATCGGGCCATTTGTCCGTATCGGGTTGGGGGTCGCCAGGGTTGGTCGCCGGACCAGGAATGCTCAAACGGTTGTCGTCATAGGGGCTGCCACCGCTGCTGGCATCGTCCTGTTGGTCAATGTAGCCTGCCAGATTATCGCCGCCCTGGGTGGTGGTGCTGCCGTTGATGGCAGTGATGCGCTTCACTAGCAAGACGCTGGGGTCACTGGCCACGGGCTGATAACCGAAGTTGGCACTGTTGAAATCGACAGCGCCAACGGGGAGATTAACCGCGAGGGTATCTGTCGTCGAGGTCAGGGTCGCGTCGGCCAGCAGGCCATTGCGGTCCGTCACTTTGACAATGTAATTCCCAAAAATGAGTTCGCTAAAGTCATAGTTGCCGTTTGCATCTGTCGTCAATGTACCCACGACTGGATCGTTCGCATTAATTACACCATTACCATTTAAGTCCCAATACAAATCTACTGTGACATTTTCGATGCCCAGTTCACCAGTATCCTGGGTTCCATTACCGTTTTTGTCCTCCCAGACAGTCTGGCCAATATTTGATGAGCCCCGCACACATTCCGCTGCATCAAAGGAGCTGTGGGCCGGCGTTGGCTTGCGCGTACCGGCAACCTCCGTCAGGCTATTCCCGACAATTTGAATTTGGAAAATATCACCTGCCCCCAAGGCCCAAAGGCGACCCTGGCCGTCTTTTGCCAACTGGGCATTCGTGGAAAAACTATCGATTAAATCACTGAATATATTGGTGTTTAAGTCATACTTCCAGTAGACCTGTGCGGCATTGCCGTTTGCAGTGATAATGCCATTGTCATCGATAATGAAGTCGCCCCAGTTGGGTGTGCCAGTTCCGCCACCTTGGGCAATCGTACCATTTTCACTAATGCATCCAGGCCGAGGGGCGTAACGCTTTGAATGCTTTGACCATTGCTACCAGGTACGAAATCAATTTTGAAAATCTCAAAAATTCCGCCCTGGGCAATATCTGAACCTTGATAAACTGAACCGTTATAGAATGCGGCACCGCCACTGCCAAGGTTGAAATTGTTGGGTAGCGAGCGTGAAACGAAACTCGAAATGTTGTTACTAACAACAACGTGCTGGTTGGTCAGTGGACTCCAGGCGTAGAGTCTATTGCCATCTGCATAGTAAACCTGACGATTGACATGATCGGTGGAAAGACCGTTGGCGGTGGCCAATGCCGTGGTGGTCAGCGGGATTGATGCACCACTTTCGACATGGACGGCATAAATGCTGCCAGCCTGTCCGGAATAGACTAAGCCATAGTTCGTAGTACAAACGCCGCTGTTAGCGGTTGGGGGTGCTTTGATCGTAATTTTATAATCTTCGACTTCCCCATCATTGGCGATGCTGCCCGGTGTTGCGGCGGTGATGCTGCTATCACTGGTCAGCCGCAGGCGCACGTAAGTATCGCCAGGGGTCATGCCACTCAATCCTGACCAAACTAGATCCGGCGGGGTGCTGGTAGCGAGATTGGCTGGAACTACGACGCTGGTATGCTCTGAGGCTTCAAATTTGCCATTGCGATTAAAGTCGATCCAAGCGTGGAGGGTTGCTGGATTCGCCTGGGTGTTCGTTACTTTAATGTCGCTACCCGCAATTGTATAGACAAGATTATCGCTAAATAGGTCGGCAAACCTTGTCACACCATCTTCGTCTGCACCATCACCATCCGCCGCCACACTGGGTTGACCATTAGCTTCGGCATCGGGCGGATTTGTTCCCAGATAGATGCCGCTGACAATGCGATGGTTTGCGCCAACTGGGTCAGTTCCGCTATTGCCCGCTGTGAGGTCAGTGCCGTAGGTATCGGGGGCGTCGCCATAATCCGTTGGCAATGGGGCCAATACAAAGGGCATGGTTACAGTTGCCGGGGTTGGGTCTTCTTTACCCGCTGCATCGATCGCTCCATAGGTAAAGCTGACCGTAAT
>JAAUQQ010000454.1 GCA_012032745.1 Synechococcales cyanobacterium RM1_1_8 | reverse complement strand
TGCGATGGTTGAGGGGACGGCGATCGCCCTCTTCCGCACCGAGAAAAAATCCATGGTGCTGATGTCCCCCAATCCAGCAGGTACCCGTCGAAATCGAGAAAGACGTCGTCTCCCTCGATTTGACCTGCCCAACATGGCCGAGCTAGACCAGGTGCTCAACCGGCAGCTCCTCAAGTCCGGTGGCCTCGGCAACCTCTCCGAGGCTGGGCGCGAGAAATTACTCAAAGCCGCCCTGGGCCTCACCCGTGATGAGGCCGAGAAGGTCTACCGCAAGACCTACGTCACCCGAGGTCGGCTGACCGAAGACGATGTGGATGTGGTGCTCAGCGAAAAACGCTGGCTGGTGAAGCGCAACGGCGTCCTAGACTTCGTTGAAACCGATGAAACCATCGAAGGCGTCGGCGGCCTGGGCGAACTCAAATCCTGGCTCAACCAGCGCTCCAATGCCTTCACCGAGCGGGCTCGGGAGTACGGCCTACCCCAGCCCAAGGGCATGCTGATCCTCGGCGTCCCCGGCTGCGGCAAATCCCTGATTGCCAAAACCACCTCCCGGCTTTGGGGCCTACCCCTGCTGCGCCTCGACATGGGCCGCGTCTACGATGGCTCCACCGTCGGCAAGTCTGAAGCCAACCTGCGCAACGCCCTCAAAACCGCTGAATCGGTCTCCCCCGCCATCCTCTTCATCGATGAGATGGACAAGGCCTTTGGCGGAGCGGGCTCCTCCGACTCCGATGGGGGCACCTCCAGCCGGATCTTTGGCTCCTTCCTCACCTGGATGCAGGAAAAAACCTCTCCCGTCTTCGTCATGGCCACCGCCAACCGGGTCGAGCGACTGCCCAGCGAGTTCCTGCGCAAGGGACGCTTTGATGAGATTTTCTTTGTCGATCTGCCCACCCCCGAAGAGCGCAGCGACATTTTCCGGATTCACCTGCAAAAGCGGAAGCGCGACATCCAGCGCTTTGATCTCGAACAGCTTGCGAAGGTGTCCGAAGGTTTTTCCGGGGCTGAGATCGAACAGGCGCTAATTGCCGCCATGTACGATGCTTTTGCCCAGGATCGCGAGTTCACTCAACTCGACATTATTGCGGCCACCCGCGCCACCCTGCCCCTGTCCAAAACCATGAGCGAGCAAGTGACCGCGCTCCGGGATTGGGCCAGGCAGAGGGCCAGGCCCGCCGCCACCTCCATCGCCGAATACCAGCGGCTGGAGTTTTAAGTCTTTTCCCCCTGGTCCCACAGGGGGAGGAGGTTGGTGGGGCTCCCTTTCAACCCATCAACAGCACCGCTAGTCACGGGTGACGGCAAAGCCCAAGACTAGTTCGTTCAGACCGCTGTCTCGCTTCTATCCCACATCTCTACTAGAGGAACATTCAATGTCTCACTTCAGCACCCTTCGCACCAAGATCGCTGATGCAGTCGTGCTCACCAGCTCCCTCAAGGATCTGGGCATCTCCGTGGAAACCAACGCCAATGTGCGTGGCTACCACGGCCAGCAGGTCCGCGCCGACATCGTTGCCGTCCTCGAAGGCGAATACGATCTGGGCTGGTCCCGCAATGCCGACGGTTCCTTTGACCTGATCGCTGACCTCTGGGGCGTTGCCAAAAAGCACAATCAAACTGAGCTGATTAACGCCATCAACCAGAAGTATGCGGTTAACAAAGCGCTGTCTGAAGTGACTCAGCCTGGCCTGCAGAACGCAACTGTCAAGGTCATGGTGAACGCCTAGTCACAGTCCACAGGGTTTTCAAGCTATGCGGGCTGCTCCATTGGGGTGGCCCGTTTCTTGTGGGAGATTTACGCTCGGGACGGGATTCCTAGGGGTATCATCTTGGTGAGCTTTGCGGTTGAAGTCCTGAGAAGCCTTCAACCCCGCGATCGCTCTGCCGTTTTCCTTAGAGTTTGTTTTTCCATGCAACCTGAGACCATAGCAGCGTTGTCTCCCCTGTTTCAGGCGGCAAACCCAAAAACCTTGGAATGGCTATTACCCACCGCGATCGAGCATGAGTATCCCGGCAACCGAGCGGTGCTGATGGAGGATTCCTGGGGAAATGCGGTGTATTTCATCTTGTCCGGCTGGGTGAAGGTCCGACGCCTAGCGGGAGATAGCGCCGTGACGATCGCCGTCCTTGGCAAGGGGGATGTGTTTGGGGAAATGGCCATCCTGGACGAATCGCCCCGATCTACGGATGTGGTTTCCCTCTCTCCGGTCCAGGTCTTAAGTATTTCGGCCCCCAATTTTATCCAGACGCTGTTGACCGATCCCCAACTGCAATACCGCATGTTGCAGATGATGGGTCAACGCCTCAAGCAGATGAATGGCCGATTTCAGCTTCAGAATCAACCCTCGTTTATTCGTTTGGCCAGCACCCTCGTGGATTTGGGGGATAAATATGGGGTTGAGTACCAGGAAACGATCGAAATTTTCAATGTTCCCTTTACGGATTTGGCCAACATCAGCGACATCAATGTGGAAGATGCCGCCAAAATTATGGGAAAGTTCAGGGAGCGGGGCTGGATTAAAATCGACTCGGAGCGCCATGTGATCAAGCTATCGGGGATTCAGCAGCTCAGAAGACTACTGGAGCGCTAGCGCCCGCTATGTTAGCCGCACCGTTCACCGTATCGTTCAGCGTATCGTTCGCTGACTTCTCAATCATTGACTGGCTGTCCTTCTCTGGCTGCCAGCGTCTGAATGGTCATTCGCCGATTTTGATGCCAATGACACCACCCTTAAAGTTGTAGGTCGGCCCTTCTAGCTCCAACGTCGTACCAATCTTGACTTTGCTGTTGCCCAGCACCACTTCTCCCTTGTTGATTTGGGCTTCTCCCCCCAGTTTCATCAAGACGTTGATGCTGTATTTACTCTCGGGGCGAGGATCTTCCACGGCTTTGATCGTGCCATCGGGCTGGGGGGCGGTGATCATGCGAGGGGATTCTTCGACGGACAAAATATCTACGGTGCCGTAGGGTTGGTTGCGAATGATGATGTCGGTTTTGCCATCTTGTTTAAACTGGGCGATCAGGGCGGCGGGGTCGGCCACGGTCAGGCCACGCACCAGCAGATCCACCTGCACAGGCTTGGTCTCGACGCCGACCTGGGCCACGGAGGAGCCCGTGGTGCCTGGAAACAGAAAAATCCCGCCCAGGACCATCAGAATAACCAACGCTGCGCCGAGGTCCAGCAGGCTGATTTTGCCGAATAGGCGGCCTTTTGAATCGAGGATAGCCATCTCTAATACCCCGCCTAGCGGAGAACCGGTGTGTGGATCGACTTGATTTTACAAGGCTGGGGGACGTTCCGGCGACGGCGGCGGGAGATGGGCCACGGACTCGGGTGCATCTGGCGGATAGATCTGGTGGAAAGTGATGGGGGATGGGGGTGGAGCCCTGAAAGATTTCGGATTGAATCGAAACCTTGGGACTGGTCTGGCTTTTGGTCAAAATAAGAGAGTCGGGTCGTGGTGGGTCTGGGTGGTGGGTCTGCATCAGGCACATTTTTGGGCGATCGCCGTCTCAGGATCTGTCCCCTGCGCCTGGTGGCTCTCTCCAGGCTTGCCCACCCCAGCAACTC
>JAAUQQ010000453.1 GCA_012032745.1 Synechococcales cyanobacterium RM1_1_8 | reverse complement strand
TGACGAGAACTTTGGCTTTAAACTTTCAATCTATTGCTCTGTCTAGGTTCTGGCCCCTCGGAAGCGTTGCCGCTCCGTTTGGCGCTTTACTAAAGTAGCGTAGGTTGGCGAATCGTGTCAATACTTGTCTCGAAGTTTTTTGAGAGGGAGGGCTGAAACCGCCTGGAGACTGGCGATGAGCGGTTTTTCGATTGATGTTTGAGGTCCGGGCGAGGCGGAGAGGAGCCAAGTGACGCTGGGAGCCGAGGCGAGATTGGGACGATCGCCCCGAATTGCACGAGTCCAAAGCGGGACATCACCGGGCGTTAGCCATCTCCCCATGGCGGGAATTCTGGCGGAGGGAGAATTTTGGCAGGCCATCAATGGTTCATTTGAACTGTAAGATGATGATCACCTCTGGTAGCTGCAATAACTATGTGGACATCTGAACAGGTATTGGCGTTGTCCCCGGATGTCGGCTCGACAAAGAATGGACAGAAATTAGCTAGCTGTGACAAGTGGCCCTCACTGGGAAAATCGGAGCAAATTATTTGGGGAGAGTGCCAGGGCAGCGGCAAGCAGCCTTACCGCACCCAGATTGATCTGAGCGAGCCTGCTTTTCGCTGTAGCTGCCCCAGTCGCAAGTTTCCCTGCAAGCATTCCCTGGGGTTGTTTTTGCTGCTGGCGAATCAAGCAGAGGCCTTTAAGGATTCAGTGCCGCCGGATTGGGTGGCGCAGTGGCTGGAAAAGCGTAGCCAGACAGCGGCCCAGAAGCAGGAGAAACAAGAAAGGCAGGCGGCGGATCCCAGAGCCCAGGCTAAGCGAGCGGCCCAGCGGGCGGCCAAGGTTGAGGCGGGTATGGCGGACTTGGAGCGGTGGCTGCAGGATATCCTGCGCCAGGGATTGGCGGTGCTGCCCAACCAGTCCTATGGATTTTGGGATCAGGTGGCGGCGCGGCTGGTGGATGCCCAGGCTCCGGGGTTGGCGCGGCGGGTGCGGGAGCTGGCGAGCATTCCCCATTCGGGGCAGGGCTGGCCGGAGCGGATGTTGCGATCGCTCTCCCAGCTCCACTTGCTCACCGAAGGCTACAAGCACCTCGATGCCCTACCGCCAGCGCTACAGGCGGAGCTGCGATCGCACATCGGCTGGCCCCAATCCCAGGAGGACCTCCGCCTGCGCTGGGAGCAAAAAGATCCCTTGGTGGAACGCCTTGCGGACCAGTGGCAAGTCCTGGGCAGAGTCGTCACCGAAGAGGAAAACCTCAAGGTACAGCGGGTCTGGCTTGGGGGTATTGGGCAGCGCAGGGCGGCTTTGGTGCTGAGCTTTGCCCATGGCAGTCAGCCCTTGGATATCAGCTTGGTGCCGGGGGCTCGGTTCGAGGGGGAGCTGATTTTTTATCCGGGTACGGGCATACAGCGGGCCTTTGTGGAGGCGAGGGGGCAGACGGAATTGGTGCAGCCGTCTGGGGCGGTGGGTTTTGAGGGACTGAAGTTTGGGGGAATAGAGTCTGCGGGAATTGGGTTCGGGGGAATTGGGTTCGGGGGAATTGAGGCGGCGATCGCCCACTGCGGCGAAGTCTTTAGTCAAAACCCCTGGCAGGCCCAGGTGCCCCTGACGCTGCATCAGGTGGTGCCGCGATCCGAGGGCGATCAATGGTGGTTGCTGGATCGAGCCGGGCAAGCCTTGCCGATCTCGCCTCGCTTTCAGCAGGGCTGGGAAATGATGGCGGTGAGTGGCGGTGGGCCGCTGACGGTCTTTGGGGAATGGGATGGGGAGCGATTCCTGCCCCTGAGCCTCTGGAACGAATCGCAATTATTTATTAGCTTGGGGGCCTAACGCCATGGCTAGATCGATGCTCGGCCCACAGGACCTGTGGCAAAGCTTAGTCGGAACGGCGCTGATGGGGACGGAGCGGCAGCCGCCCAGTCCACCCCCCAGCCCAGCTCAAGCAGAAGAGGCCTTAGGAACTGTTCTCAATCAGCTGGACTGGCATCAGCCGGAGCGGGCGCTGCTGGGGGCGGCGGGGCGATCGCCCTATATCGCCAGGTGGGGCAGTTGCCGGTGGAACAGGATTTTCCAGCGTTGGCGATCTGTGCAGCAGAAGAGATGCCCCGTTGTGGCGATCGCACAGCTCACCATCTCAGCCAGGTGCTAGAAACCCAGCCGGAGCTGCTGCCGGAGCTGCTGGGGCTGATGGCGGCGGCGGGGCAGCGGGTGCCGGAGCTGCTGTTGCCGAAGCTGTTGCGCCATGGGCAGAGAAATACTGCTATACGGCCCGCGCTCAAGGCGGTGCTGGGGGAGCGGGGGCGATGGCTGGCGGCCCAGAATCCCGATTGGCGCTATGGGCAGGGGCAGGGGCAGGCGATCGCAGATTTTGCCACGGAAACACCTGAGCTTAAGGCCCTTTGGCCTGGGGAAGACGCCCAGTCTCGGGCGATCAACTTGCGGGCCTGGCGTCAGGTCGATGCCCAGGCGGCGAGGGAAGCACTGGCGGCGGCTTGGTCCAGTGAATTGGCCCAGGAGCGGCAGGCGCTGCTGGGGGCTTTGGCAACCCATTTGTCCTTGGCCGATGAGGCTTTTTTGGAATCAGCGCTGGGGGATAGGGGCAAAGCGGTTCGCAAGGTGGCGGCAGATTTGCTGGCTCAGTTGAGCGGGTCGGGGTTTGGCGATCGCATGGCCCGGCGAGCCAGCGCTTGGGTGCAGATGAGCCAGGCTGGTTCTGGTCTGGCGATCGCGGTGACCCTGCCAGAAGCCTACGATGAGGACTGGAAGCGCGATGGCATTGAGCTGAAGGCCCCCCGAGGGGAGGGGCAGCGGGCCTGGTGGCTGCGTCAGATTCTTGCCTATACACCCCTCGCGGTTTGGCAGGCTGAACCTAGCGCCATCGTCCCAGCCCTGGCAGGCCACGAGTGGCAGGACAGCTTGCTGCTGGGCTGGGGCCTTGCAGCCCAGCGTCAGGGCAATGCAGCTTGGGCCGAGGCGCTCTTGGGGCAGTTTGGCCTGCGTCAGTTTAAAGATTTGCAGTTTGTTGAGTTACTCGCTCTGCTGTCGGCGGACACCCAAGAACGCTTCTGGCGAGATTTTCTGATTTCGAGGATGCCCAAGGGGAAACAGCCCGAGGAAAAAGCGTTGGCGTTTGGCTTGGAGCAACTCTCCCAAACGGAGCTGTCGTTGAGCATTGAGTTCAGCCGGTTGCTGATCCAGCGGCTTAAACTGCATTGCCAAAGCCAGCAACAGCATCCCTATCAGTGGACTTACAGCGCCCGTGGTCTAGCTCGAAGACTGCATCCTGAGACAGCGGCTGAGTTTGCAGAATTGCTCGACACCCTGCCTGAGGGATTGAAGAATCCCTATGGCCAAAATTCGCTCCAAACCATGCTGAGCTGTCTCAGGTTTCGGCGGGAGATGCACCAGGTATTTGATGCCAGTGGCTAGGTCAACAGCCGACCCACCCCGCCCGTTGGGCAGCTCTCCCAGGAGGGGAGAGCCGCACTGATTGATTGTTGTTTCCATAATAAGTTGTCTATCGTCATGGCCACGACTAAATCTGCTAAGACCGCCAAAGCTGCCCAGGGGAAAGGCCCAAGCCAGCGAGCCAGTCCGGGTAATT
>JAAUQQ010000452.1 GCA_012032745.1 Synechococcales cyanobacterium RM1_1_8 | reverse complement strand
GCTCGATTCGCAAAACAGCTCATCACCCTGGCTCAGATTTTTGGTCCGTTATATCAAGCAGGCTGGAGCCTAGGGGGGCGTTTGGGCTGGATGCCCCGATGGGTTGCCCCTGGCCTTAAGGCCGCTTGAATCCACCCTCGACCCCCCAGGAGAGCTGCTCCTGGGGGGTGTTTGTTGGGGAGGCTGATGGCGGGGCTGGTGAACGGCGCTGGAAGATCTGCCACGGCGGAGGGGCTGGCTTTGGGGCCGGGAAACGGCTTGGGCGGGAGGAAACCATATCTAAATGGGGGTCCAGGCCCCTGGCAAAAAATGTTTTTCCTCTGAATTCTAGGTCTATGATGGGCTCAACTAATCGGGAATAATAGCTCTAGAGCAAGGCTGCTTGGAGATGCAAAATTCCCCCTTCAGGTGTTTCCAGCGATCGCTCTCAGTTGAATGTCTTAATCGATTCTATTTGTGGGCTGAATGGTGTTGCCTCAATTCATACCGGGTCAGCCCAAACCCATTCAACTTGATTTCCCCATTGATTTCCCCAAACTATTGTCGCGGTGCATGCAGTTCATTCCGTCTTTCTGGTTCGCGCTCCGCAGCTATGTTGATATGCGGCCTGACTTTCGCCTGCGGACTAGCATTAACCGTGCCCTCTATGCTCGGCGTGCTTCGCTGACCGGTGAGGAGTGGTTTGAGCGGTTTTGGCAGCCTCGGGGGATTTCTAGGCAGATTGTTGAATTTGTCTATGAGCGGCTGAGCTGTTACTCTGGCCTGCGCTGGGGCCTGACGGTGCCGAGCGATCGCCTGCTTGAAGATCTCCAGCTTCCCCTGGTCTGCTGGTTCGATTGGGAATTAGATTTCTGTGATGAACTTTCCCAGGAGCTCGGCATTCAACTGGAGGATCCATCGCTGTTGGAAAAGGCGGAAACGGTTGAAGAATTTTTGGCCTTTCTCCATAGTCAATTTAGATAATTGAGCGATAAAACCTAACTTTATCTTCCGAATCGGAGCCCCTCTCACTTTTGTGGTAGAGGGGTTGGGGTGAGGGGAGCAAAACTTACGCCCCAGACTACTAGTCCAGCTTTGGCTGTAGTTGTCTGTGCGATTCTTCTCGGGTTGAAACCCCGGCCTGGCCGGTGCGGGCACCGCAAGCTGGGATAATGGGTCGCAGTTCTGCGGTCTTTGTCCCCATGCCCGAAATTTTGGCCATTCAACCGTTTCTTGATGGGTCAGGGCCGGTGCTGGATGCCCGCAGCCCCGGCGAGTTTGCTAAGGCCCATCTGCCGGGGGCGGTCAATCTGCCGCTGTTCAGCGATGCAGAACGGGCTGCGGTGGGGACTTGCTATCACCAGGTGGGCCGGGAGCAGGCGGTGGAGCTGGGCCTGGGCTTTGTTGGCCCCAAGCTGCTGGCTCTGGTGCAGCGGGCCAAGCAGATCGCGCCGGAGCGGCGGCTGCGGCTGCATTGCTGGCGTGGCGGGATGCGCAGCAGCAGTTTGGCCTGGCTGTTGGAAACCGCAGGCTTTCGGGTTGAGCTGCTGGCGGGGGGCTACAAGGCCTACCGGCGCTGGGTGCGGGAGGTGCTGGCCCAGCCTCGTCCCATTTGGATGGTGGGGGGCATGACCGGCACGGGTAAGACCTTGGTGCTAGAAGCCTTAGCCAGCTTGGGGGAACAGATGTTGGATTTGGAGGGCTTGGCCAACCATCGCGGCAGTAGCTATGGCAATGTCTGTTTGCCGCCCCAGCCCAGCACCGAGCAGTATGAAAATTTGCTGGCGGAGCGCTGGGCTGGCTTTGATCCGGGCCGTCGGGTTTGGATCGAGGCGGAAAGCCGTCAGGTGGGCCGTTGTCGGATTGCGCCGGAGCTGTTTGGGCAGATGGAGCGATCGCCCATTCTCGAAATCCAGCGCAGCCGGGCCGAGCGCATTGCCCTGCTGGAATCGGTCTATGGCGAGGCGGACCCCGAGGAGCTGATCGAAGCCACCCGGCGCATTGGCCGCCGCCTTGGTCCCCAGAATACCCAGGCCGCTGTGGAAGCCATCCGCCAGGGGGATTTGGCCCCTGCGATTGAACGGGTGTTGGACTACTACGACAAGAGCTATCGCTATGACCTGGAGCGCCGCACTGTGCCGCGCCATGCCCGGCAGGTGACGGGGCTAACGCCCCTGGCGGCGGCGGCGGATCTGCTCGACCAGGCTCGAAAGCTGGAAGTGGTTGCCGAGGATGGCGAAACCCAGGCCGAGCAAGATCAATAGGGCAGCGATCGCCATCTCGGGGCTGGGCCGCTCTTGGAACAGCCAATAGCCCAGCAGGCTGGCCACCAGCGGCTCCATTAGCACCGCCAGGGCCACCAGCGTCGGCGACAGCCAGCGCACGGACCAGTTGAGGCAGCTGTGGCCGATGAGCTGGGGCAAGAGCGCCAGTGCAGCTAGCCAGAGGTAGACTTGGCCAGGAATTGGGCCAGGAATTGGGCCAGGAATTGGCCAGGAATTGGGCCAGGTAATGTCCCCCCCGCTCAATAGCCCCCCGCTCACCCCCCAGCCCAGCACCAGGGCCGCCGCCGCCACGCTGTAGGCCAGCAAGACATGGTGCTGGGTGGTCAGGCCCCGCCGCTGGGCCGCTCGCCCCAGCAGTAGATAGCCTGTGACTGCCCAGGCCCCCACCAGTGCCAAGCCATTACCCAGGGGAACATTACCCAGGGGGGCATTGATTAAAGCGAGGTCCGGTTGGGCGGTTCCTAGGCCTCCGATTACCAAGCCCCCGGCAATCGCTAGCCCAATGCCAAGAAGACAGAGATCCGTCAGTCGCTCCCGCCACAGCAGCCAGGACACCAGGGCCAGCCAGAGGGGCGTGGTGGTGACCAACACCGTCGAAGCCGTAATTGAGGTATAGGACAGGGAGCTAATCCAAGCACCAAAATGTAGCGCCAGGCAAAGCCCCGCCCAGACCGAATATTGTCCCTGCCGCCAGCCATAGCCCTGCTGGACAAAGCCCCGCCAGCCGGGCAGCAAAACCAGGGCCGCCACCCCCAACCGCACCGCTGCAATCCAGAGGCTGACTTCGGGGCCGGTGGTCGCCAAGCGATCGAGGATCAGGCGAATCCAGAGGGCTGAGGTGGAAGCGGTCAACGCGCCCAGCAGCAGAATGCTCCAGCGCTGCCAGGTCTGGGGAGGATGGGGGGAGACGGTTTCCATGGGCAAACTCTAGCAGTCTAGGATTGCCGTCAATCTGCCGTCAACCTGCATCAATCTGCCGCCACCCCGCTGGCCCTAGCGACGACGATTCTGAAAACGCCAGCCCGTGAGGCGTTCGACCTCGGCTTCCAGCAAAAGGATATGGGCGCGATCGCCCACCGCATAGGCCAGTTGTAGCTCCCGCTCAATTGCACGGTAACGGGATGTAGAGGCATCCGCGTAGACAGTGGTGCCATCAACGATGGAAGGTGCGGTTACAACAGTAGCCATATAATTATTTTTGCTAGAGGGAGATTGGAGCTTCGACAGGGCAGATCCAGCTTTTACGGTGGGACGAGCCGAGGACTGAACTGAGAGCGGTTGGGCGATCGCCCGCAGGGTGTTGTTAGCAGTCGGTGGATGGGCGGT
>JAAUQQ010000042.1 GCA_012032745.1 Synechococcales cyanobacterium RM1_1_8 | reverse complement strand
GCTGGGGGGCTGGGGCAACGGATGCTGGAGAAATGAAGACTGGCGCAATGGGGGCTCGGGCGATGGGCGCTGGAGCCATTGCTGGAGCTGGCATCACCACGGATGCCGGGGCCAGGGGCTGGGGGGGGCAGACCCGCCTGGCCCGTCGGCTGTCCAGCGGGCAGATAGCGCACTTGGAACTCGGGCTGTTGGGCCAGGGCAAAGGGGTTTTCCCGGCCAGCGCCGGGCTGGGGTCGGGCTGAAGCTGCATTGGGGGCGGAGGTGGTGCCCCGCTGCGGTGGGGACTGGGCTGCTGGGCCAGCCTGGGACTGGGTGATTTGCGCTGGCCTAGAGAAGGCTTGGCCCTTGGGGGCGGGCACCCTCGGCAGGCTGCCCTGGAGATTGTCCTGGAGATTACCGCCCTGGGGATTGCCGCCCTGGAGATTGCCCTGGGCTTGGGTCGTGCCGGCGTCAGTCGCCTGCATGGCCTCCCCTTTCTCTGGGGTGGATTCTGAGGTGGACCCTGGGGCTTTGGGGGTGCCGCAGCCAGCGGTCAGGCTGGCCAGAGTCAAGGAGGTGGCAATTAAGCTAAGCAGTCCAGCAGGTTTCATGGCGGTGGGGGAGCGCAGGGGGAAAGGGTCGCGAGGGGGAGCGGGCCGAATCTGGGGCCGGAATCTGACCGGAATCTGGGGACCGGGAGCTGGGATGAAAATGGCCTGGGCTTGAAGTTTGAGAGGCCGAAGATAGGCCAAGCCGCAAAGAATGGTGGAGAGTCTAGCAGATGGCGCTGGAATTGCGTATCAGATGCTCCAGATGTGATGCTTCAGACGGGAAGCCCCCAATCGGAAGCCCCCAATCGGAAGCTCTAGACATAGCAAAACCGCAGCCTTCCCAGAAAGCTGCGGTTTGTGGGCTATTTTTTGGGCGTTGGCCAACCGTGCCAGCGGCCTAGGGGCGATCGCCCAGCTCAGACCGCCGCTGGCTCGGCTTGGGTTTGGGCCAGTTTGGTTTGGACAAGTTTGGTTTGGGCTAATTGAATCATCAGTGAATCAATTTCGGCTTGGAGGTAGAGGTATTCTGCCTGGTGATCTGCTCGGTACAGGCGCTGGAGGCGATTGACGAATTCAAGTTGCTCAGGGCTCAGGGCTGCGGTGGGTGCCGCTTCAGATCTGTCGGCCTGGCTGGCTGTGCGGCTGGCTGTGCGGCTGGCTGTATTTCTGTCCATCTGTCCATCTATCTGGCTCGCTCGCTGGGCAGAAGCTGCGGGAGATTGACGCTGCATAGGGGTAGTCAAGTCGCTATTTGTACTCATCACACGAACACTAAGGCGCTATTCTACACTCGATTCTCGTTTTCTACTGGGTCGAGTATGACGGAATTCTCTAGTAGGGGAATTACGCAAGGAGCGGAATCAGGGGGAGGAGGGGGAGATATCTACTCCCTGATCGTCCGGTGGCATGTCAGCATGGGAACCAGACCGATGCTCCTTCTCCCCGGCCCACGAGGGCTGCGATCACCGTGTTCAGCAATGCCCTGGTCAGAACTGTGCTTGCCGATTTCAAGATTATTTTTGAGCGCGATCCGGCGGCGCGCAACTGGATTGAGGTGCTGCTGTGCTATCCCGGCCTCCATGCCCTGGTGATTCACCGCCTGGCCCATCGCCTTTTCCGGTGGGGATTGCCGGTGATTCCTCGGCTGATGTCCCAGATTGCCCGACTGCTGACGGGGGTGGAAATCCACCCCGGCGCGACCCTGGGCCAGGGGATTTTTATTGACCACGGCATGGGAGTGGTGATCGGAGAGACGGCGATCATTGGGGACTACAGCTTGATCTACCAAGGGGTGACCCTGGGGGGCACGGGCAAGGAGAGCGGCAAGCGCCACCCGACCCTGGGCAGCAATGTGGTGGTGGGGGCGGGGGCCAAGGTCTTGGGCAATATCAAAATCAGCGACAATGCCCGCATCGGGGCGGGTTCGGTGGTGCTGCGGGATGTGCCTGCGGATTGCACCGTGGTGGGGATTCCGGGGCGGGTGGTGTATCGCAGCGGCATGGGCAAGCTGGATCCCCTGGCCCATGGGGAGATGCCCGATTCGGAAGCCAAAGGTGATTCGGATGCTGTTGGATCGCATCGATCGCCTGGAGCAACAGGTGGAGCAGCTCAATCGTCCGGAGCAGCGTCAAGCGGTGGGCGCGATCGCCACCTTCAACCAGTCGCCCGCTCGTCCCCCTGCCGCTCGCCCCAAGACGGCCTGCGCCCTCCAAGATCGGGACATCGAAGCCTTCTTGGATGGGACGGGGATTTAGCGCGATCGCCGCTCCATCAACATCTGAGGTTCAACGTTTTCCACATCGGCCAAGCTCCGGAGCTGGTCGATCTGCTGGAGGCTGTCTAGGGTGGTGCCGCTGCGCGATCGCACCCAGGCCCCCTGGGGGGCAAAGTCGAGCACCTTGGTAATTTCATAGCCCGCTGTGCTCAGGGCGGCGGCTCGGTCTTGGGCTGGGATGCCGCGCGGAAGCGCACAAAGATTTCGCCTGTGGGAATGGCCAGGGGGAGATCGCTCGATCCTTGGGGGCCATAAACCGGCAGGGGCGGCTGGGTGGTCTGGCGGCGGCTGGGGGGACTGCCTTGGAAGAGGGCGATCGCGCCCTCGCCCTCCCTAAACACAGCCAAGGCCCCAGCGGGCTGGGTCTCTGGCTCCTGGGGATAGTGCAGGGCATAGTAGCCCGGCTGTTGTTGGTAGATGACCGCCTCGGGGGCCGAGCTGGCCTTGAGGGTGGCGGGATAGCGGGAGAGGTCGGCGGCAGGGTTGTTCACGCGGAAAAAGATACAGCTGAGAACGGGGGCTGGGCTGGTGGTCAGACTGGGGGCCAGGGCAGAGAGCTGCGGGGCCGTGTGCAGGCTGAGGGCGAGGAAGAGCAAAATCACGATAGGGCGTCTTTGGATCGACTGGTTGGGTCCGGGGGCACCTGTAAAGAAGGGTATCGCCCTTCCCCACGGCACAAAATAAATGTGGCAGTTTGGGAAGGGTCTTCAATGGCTCCACGTCTTGGGCTGTGTCCTGGTCAAGGACCAGCCTGGTTCGCGTTCACCCTGCCCAAGGACTAGATTAACCCATGCCCATTTATCGCTACGGCGGCCAGCGCGGTCGAGCCTACGAGCTTGAGATGAGCGATGACTGCATGGTGGTGCGCACGATCAGTCGCAAATCTCTGTTGGGGCAGCGCCCCTATGAAACCGCTGCCCTGACCCCGCTGCGCGGTGCTGCTGTCCCAGTTTGAGCCGATCGCCCAATTTGAGGCTGCAGGGGTGGAAGTGTTGCGCACCCAAGCGGACAATGCCCAGGCTCTGCGGGATGAGGCGCGATCGCAGCTCAAGGGGGAAAGCGAGGTGCAGTTTGCGGGCCGGGCGCTGGTGGAGCCGCGATCGCGCAATCCAGTGATCTACACCGAAAACCTCTTCGTCAAATTCCAAAGCCGCGTCAGTGAGGCCCAGGCCCAGGGCTTGATCGAGCGCTATGGCCTCAGCCTGACCCGCCGCCTGGACTTTGCCCGCAATGCCTACTTTCTGCGAGCGGCGGAGGGCACGGGCCTGGCGGTGTTTGAACTGGCAGAACAGCTCTTGAGCGAAGGTTCCGTCGAGCTTTGCCACCCGGAGCTGGTGCGCCGTCTCCATGTCCGCCAGGTGGATGCTCGCCCCAATACTCGTCAGGCGAACGCGCCGGAGCTGCCCAAGGTCTATGCCCCCAGTGGCACCTGGCTTCGACGACGGTCGGGAACCAGGCGATCGCCGCCAGCGCCAATGTGGCAGCGGCCTGGCCCCTCAGCCAGGGTGCAGGCATCACCATTGCCGTGATCGATGATGGCTTTGACCTAGACCATGAAGAATTCAGCAGCCCTGGCAAAATCGTTGCCCCCCGCGATGCCACCCAAAACACCAGCAACCCCCGCCCTGGCCGCCAGGACAACCACGGCACCGCCTGCGCTGGCGTCGCCTGTGCCGATGGCCGCTTTGGAGCCACGGGAGTTGCCCCCAAGGCCAAGCTGATGCCGATTCGCCTCGTTTCCGGTCTGGGCTCCATCGCCGAGGCAGAGGCCTTTGCCCATGCGGTGCGCAATGGGGCCGATGTGATTTCCTGTAGCTGGGGGCCGCCGGATGGGGCTTGGTTTGACAAGGACGATCCGCTCCACAATCGAGTTGTGCCCCTACCGGACTCCAGCCGCCTGGCGATGGAATTTGCCCTGGAACAGGGCCGCGATGGCAAGGGCTGTGTGATTTGCTGGGCGGCGGGCAATGGCAATGAGCGGGTCGATAATGATGGCTATGCCAGCTTTGAGAAGGTGATCGCCGTGGCGGCCTGTAATGACATGGGCAGCCGCAGCGCCTACAGCGACTTTGGCGAGGCGATTTGGTGTGCTTTTCCCAGCAACAACGGTGAGCCCTCCTTGACCAGCGGGATTTGGACCACGGATCGCATGGGCAATGGGGGCTATAACTGGGGCAGCGATCGCCTCGGCGATGTCCCAGGCAACTACACCAATTCCTTCGGCGGCACCTCCAGCGCCTGCCCCGGCGTGGCGGGGGTGGCTGCGCTGATCCTGGCCCGCAACCCAGCGCTGCGCTGGGACCAAGTCAAAGACGTGATCCGCCGCTCCTGCGATCCCATTGATGCTGCCAATGGCAACTACAACGACCAAGGCCGCAGTGCCTGGTATGGCTATGGTCGGGTCAATGCCCTCAAAGCGGTGGAACTGGCCCAGCCCCCCGCCCAGCCCAGCCCGATCTGGTCAGCCAGGTGGTGCGGGATGTGCCCATCCGCGATCTCAGCGCCGCCAGCTTGACCCTGACCGTGGCGGAGGTGGAGCCGCTGCTCAGTCTCAAGGTTCGGGTGGATCTGGAGCATACCTATATTGGGGATCTGGTGGTGACGCTCAGGGCTCCCGATGCCCTGGCGATCGCGCCGATCAAGCTCCACAACCGTTCCGGGGGCGGTCGCGACAATCTCAAGCTGACCTATGATGCGGTGTCGATTCCGGAGCTGGCGCAGTTCGTCGGCAAGGTGCCTGCCGGGATTTGGACGCTGGAGGTGATGGACCTAGCCCGCTGGGACCAGGGGATGCTGCGCAGCTTTGCCCTGGAGCTGGAGGTTTGAGATTGAAGCAGAACCCGAGAGCAGGTCACTCTCCTCACCAACGGGTTACAGGTAACGGGTCGCAAAAGCCCCAGAGCAATACGCCTTTGCTTTGAAACAAAAGTTCATGGCTTTAAGGTTAGGGGCTCCAGCCTCTGACCCTCGGCTGTGGGTAGAAGGGCATATAAAAGGCTGAGACGCTCTATATGCCGTTGGAAGTATTCCTCGGAAGGTTTGTTAATCTCCACAGCTACGTAAAATCCAGCAAAATCCGTCAAGTTGCTTAGCTTCCCCATAGATTTTGCTGGACCTTGCAGCGTTTTCTAAGTAGTAGCGCTAATCCGGATCACAATGAATGATTGATTTCCCCAGTACAATTAACTAAGAGGATGTTTGAGCATAGCTTTGGCTATAGCTGATGGTGCTAATAGCCCGTACTTTTGCTTAAAAAAGAGGGCACAGTCTAGCCTGTTGGGTATAGGATCGCTGGCTTTGGCGAATTCTCAAACATCCTCTAAGTGGGATTTGTGAGATAACTCGGCCATTGACTGGAATCGAAGCGCTATGTCTAAAAAGATACGGGCTAACAAAATCCTGGTCGTTGACGACCATGATCTTGTGTTGCGAGGCATGATTGCGCTTCTAAAGACCCACTATCCGGATGCTGAGATTAAAACCGCCCGAACGGCTCAAACAGCCTGGACTGTCATCAACACTATATCTTTGGATCTGGTGATTCTAGATTTATCCATTCCCGATAATTCTGATTCCGGCTCTCGTTCCGAAGTGGGTATTTCTCTGCTCAAAGATTTGATGGCTCAGAGCCCTGACATCAACATTGCGGTGATCAGTACCGAGATCAAGGCATTAATTCGAGTGATTCACGAAATAGATCACCACCAAGGTGGATTTACAGCCTCTAACAAAGCCTTGCCGGAAGAAGAAGTGCTCAAACGGATTAGTAATGCTTTAGATGGTTGTAGCCACACCAAAGAAATAAAAGCTCAACATCGAGGAACTCATCTCAAAGAGCCATGGCTTAAGGTTCTCAAACTTGCAGGGGAAGAGGGGTTACAAGATCAAACGATCTCTGAACGGCTCTGTGTCACGGTTGGCACCGTTCGGCATTACTGGAAAAAAATCTATGATGTGCTAGAAATCGATCCATCAGATGAGAAACAAGATGGTAGAAATCTGAGAATTCTTAGCCAGATCCGTGCCAGGGAGCTAGGTTTGATTGAATAGCGCTGAAGGCCAGAATTTAGGGTCTCCCAGGATGCGCCAGCGGCTGAGGAAGTTTTCTATTGGTTATGGTGTGATCCTGTTCGTACTGATGCTGCGATCGCTTGGTCTATCGGAGCCGTTCGAGTTCCTGGCATTCGATAAATTTTTAGCTTACCTTCGAAGGCTTCAACCTGAACCCACTTCTTCTAGGATTACGCTCGTCAGCTTGGATGAAGCTTTTTTGAAAGGCCTAGCTCAGAAGACGAGCAGTCCGCTCAGTAAAGGCAGTATTTCTGAGGCTTCACTGAGCGAGCTATTGAAGCGACTCTTGCAGCACGATCCTGCTGTGCTGGGTTTAGATATCGCTAGCACTCGCATTTTGCCGACTGATGAACGAACACTGGCTCAGATTGTCAATCAGAATCCATCGGTTTTAACGGTAGAAAAAGCGCTTGAGCCTAAGATTAGCTCGCTCACTAATCTATCGACTTCAGCATTTGAAAATCAGGTTGTTGTCAATGATTTTTTTGTGGATTGGGATGGCAAAGTTCGTCGAGCCATCTTAGGGGTTGAAAATGGCGATCGCCTTTTCCATAAATCCTTGTCTTTTGGCCTGGCTGAAATTTACTTACGTCAACAACATCAGATTGGAACAAGCAATGGTCAGCGAGATCCAGAGACCGTAAAAATCGGCGATGTTGAAATTCCTCGACTGCTCAGCAATACAGGTTCTTACCGTAGAGAGAAGACTATTTACGGCTTGCAGATGCTGATGAACTATCGACGCAGCCAGGAAGCTTTTCCCATTCTTTTGGCTGGTGATATTCTCAGCGGACAGATTCAGCCAGAGCTGATTCGCGATCGGATCCTCATCATCGGCATCACAGATCCCAGCCTTGCTGCCTATTCGATCACGCCTGTCGAAATTAGCCAGTTCCTAGAAGTACGCTCCCAGGCTGTCGGCATTGAACTCCAAGCCCATGCCACGAGCCAAATCTTAGATGCTGTTCTCGATGGTCGCCCGCTACTAAAAAGTTCGCCGAGCCTGTTGGAGTACGTTTGGATTTTTGCGATTGGCCTACTGGGGATGGAGGTTGGCCGATTCTCAAACTCTATTGCCCGCAACCTGCTCAGCCTCGCCTGCCTATTGCTATTATTGTTCGTTTTGAGCTTGTGGGCAATGTCTGTCTGGGGCTGGTGGCTGCCAATTGCGCCGAGCTTTTTGGTGCTGAGTCTGAATGGCATTGCCTACATTGCCTACTATCAGAGTGAGCGTACTTGGAAACGACTAGTCGAAGAACGCGATCGCATCATCAACGAACGCGATCGTGCCTTGGGCGAGCGTGATAGAGCCCTAGTTGATTTAAAGTCAGAACGCCGTACCACCATTGAAACGGCCATTCATGCAATTCACAATGGGCCACTACAGACCCTCGCCTTGCTCATGCGCCGCAGCCAAGCTCCTGATCTCGATACTGCGATACTCCAAGCTGAGCTGAAAATCCTCGATCAAGAGATTCGTAGCTTGGGTGCAGATCTAACTCAGGCTGCCATGACGGATCACATCTCGCTGAGCCTAGGTAATGGCCAGATGCTAAATGCAGCATTGCCTCTCCATGAGATTCTCTACACCGTCTTTGATGTCACCCTGGGCCGAGATTTCCCAGCCTTTGAAGCGCTACAAGTCTGCATCACAGATTTTGAACCTTATCCAGGTAACCTGAGCCCAGAGCTGAAGCGAGACATCGGCTATTTCCTACAAGAGGCGCTTTGCAATGTGGGCAAGCACGCAATTGATGTTACGAAATTAACAGTGGTTGGGCAGGTCTTAGGACAAAACTACTGTCTCAGTATTAAAGATAATGGAGCAGCGGCTGATCACCTGCTGCTCCATCAGGGAACGGGTACTCAGCAGTCACAAGCTCTGGCTGCTCAGCTGCAAGGCCAGTTCTCTCGCCAGCCCAGCGCTTCTTCCCAGGGCGTCCATTGCAAACTGCTCTGGCCCTTACGCTGAAAGCTTAGAGCGCGCAGGAAATGCTCGATCCACAAAGCCCAGGGCCAGCTTCGAAGACAAGCTTGCTCCAATTTATCCTGCTTGCCTAAGTATTTGTATGTATGTATTCTTGATAGAAAGAGTCAGATTTAATACATGTAGATCAGAATATCTTTTCTAGATTGGGAACCCTTAGTGCTATCTACCGACGATAAATTAGCACAATCACCTGTATCCAGACATGCTCCATCCTACGAATGTACTACATAAACAGCTCAAAAGACCTGTTCTAAGTATTTGTCTAGCTATTCCAATGCTATGTCTTGCTTTATTCACAACTGCTAATGCACTCGCTGAGTATCAGCCCTCAGGTACTCTCCCAAAGCCACCTGAAGGTGAGTCCAGCTATGGCTCTAGCCGCTAAACGTTGTGGCGGTTCCAACCATGGATTTGAACAAAAATACAAAGCCTAGGAACAATAACTGCAAAGTATTCCTAAACAAAACGCTAGTTTCAAGACAGAACGATGATTGTACAGTTTATGTAACACGGACCCTCCACTAGAGAAGTCTGTGTGATGTCAACTAGGGTTGGCAGATTAAACTACCAATGGGAACGACGAGCATGGGTATCATACCAGTGATCGCATTTTTCTTTCTCGTTCTTTTTCTGTCTAGCGAGGCGATGGCCTCTGAGCCGCCCAAGCCTGAGAAGACGGATCAGGAGAAGCTGGCTGAGCTATTGGTAAAATTTCTAGATCGGAGGGATAAACAGTAAGAAAAGTGATGCAACTCGTGCCAACGTGAGGTGCTGGTTGCATCACTTTCGTAGACCAGTGCTTGAAATGCTCTGATGTTAAGGAGGTTTGCCATGTTGCGACCTGTTTCTGACAGTAAGCTTATTGTGATCTTAGGCTGGTTAATCAAATATGCCTGGTTTGCCATCTTAGGCTGCATTCTAGCTGTCATCTTCGCCACCGCCTTAGGCTATGGAACTGAGGCTCTGCAATGGTTTTTCAGTGGCTCCAAGGTCTGGATTCGCTTAGTGATGCTGGTAAATTGTGTCGGGATGTCTCTGATTCTGTTGGAGTCTCTACGGTAAAATCTGGCTGGTTGATCTAAGCTCGTTCTCTCTGTAATTTGCGGAGAGAGTATGAAGGATATTTGAAAAGGAACCAAACAGTTGAATGGCTGGGAAAACCCATTGATCTTGATGTGTTGTTCAGTCGATTTGAGGGTTTATGGGCCTTCTTTTCACGGTCATAGGTGCTTCTCAAATATCCTTTAGGGGTTGATAGATTCTTGTTGCCACTGTTCCTTTGGATCGCTTGTCAGATCTGGCTGAGCTGGATCTGGCTGCATCAAACGATAGCGCTGGCGGGTTTGGGGCTCGCCGCGCAGCTCCAGATGGTCTACGGTTTGGGGCTGTAACACCAGCAGCACAAATGCCTCCGGCGGGGCTGACTCATCCACTTGGAGGCCTGTAAAGGCGGCAGCTTCTGCCCTGGGCGCACCCGGCTGGGGCCAGTAGAACGAGGCCTTGGCCCCAGCGGACAGGGCTTGCCAGGTTTGGTCGCGGGCGGTGGCCAGGCCGTTGTGAGAGCTGGGGGCTTCAGGATTGCCCCCAGGGGCTTCGGCCCCGGCTGCGGTCACCACCGCGATCGCCCCCCCCAGGCGGAACTGCTCCCGCGTCTTAGGAAAGTACCAGCAGAACTCGGCCCAGGGATTGGCTTGGAGTTCCGGGACTTTGTGGCTGCGGCGATCGCACACAAACTTCAGCCCATTCTCCAGTCCAGCTTGATCCAAAAAACCACGAAACACCACCGTCCGGTTGGCTGGACAACCATTGGGCCGCACCGTCGCCAGTTGGCCATAGCGAGCGTAGGCCAGGGCGCGGTTGCGGTGGAGGGCGCGGGCTAGGGGCGATCGCCAGGGGGCCAGTTCGGTCATGCTGTTCACTATCCTAGGCAAGCTAATCTAAGCAACCAGCAGCGCCAGGCTGGCTTGGATCGCCGCCACGGTGCGCTCCTGCTGGGCCAGTTCCAGCTCGGGGAACATCGGCAGGGACAGCACTTCCCGCGCCGCCCGCTCCGCCACGGGAAAACAGCCTTCGCCCAGGCCGAGGTGCCCGTATGCCGCCTGGCGATGCAGGGGCACTGGATAGTAGATCATGCTGCCAATGCCCTGGTCTGCTAGGGTTTGACGCAGCCAGTCGCGACATTGGCCCCCCTGGGCAAGCTGGGTAGGAGAAGCGGTCTTGGCCTCGCAGGGCGTTCCATTCTGGCTGGCATAACCCTGACTGGCATAACCCTGACTGGCATAACCCTGACTGGCATAACCCTGGCTGGCATAACCCTGGCTGGCATACCCTGAACTGAGACAGCGGGGATGCTCACCACAGGGCTGAACCCGCAGGCTGTACTGGTGCCAGACGCTCTCGCCGCCGTCCACCGGGGCGGGGGCAACGATTCCCGCCAGGGGCGCGAGCAACTGGCCATAGTGATCCGCTAGGCGCTGTCGCTGGGCATTCCAGCGATCGAGGTGGCGGAGTTTGATGGATAAAATCGCTGCCTGGATTGCATCGAGACGGCTGGTCATGCCCAGGGCTTCGTGGAAGTAGCGCTGGCGCATCCCGTGCTGGCGCAGCATCCGCATTTTTTCGGCCAGGGCCGGATCGTTGGTGGTGGCGCAGCCGCCATCGCCACAGGCTCCCAGGTTTTTGGTGGGGAAAAAGCTGAAGCAGCCGATCTGGCCCCAACTGCCGACCTTGCGCCCCTGCCAGGTGGCTCCAGCGGCCTGGGCCGCATCTTCGATGATGTAGAGGCCGTGGGCCTGGGCGATCGCCCCAGGCGGGCCATGTTCACCGGTCGCCCAAACAGATGAACCGGCATGATCGCCCTGGTGCGGGGCGTGATCGCACCCTCAATCTGGTCCAGGTCGATGTTGAACCCCTCGGCTTCAATATCGACAAAGACCGGCTTGGCCCCCACCATCGAAATGGTCTCAGCGGTGGCAAAAAACGTAAACGGCGTGGTGATCACCTCATCCCCAGGGCCAATCTCCAAGGCCCGCAGGGCCAGGTAGAGGGCATCGGTGCCGGAGTTGCAGCTCACGGCCTCCTGGGTGCCGATGTACTGGGCAAACTGCTGCTCGAAGCTCGCCACCGCTTCGCCGCCGATGTAGGAGCCCGAAGCTAGAATCCGCAGCACCGCCGCCTCAACCTCGCCTTGGATCGTCTGGTATTGCTGGGTCAGGTCGAGGGAGGGAATAGTAGTCACGCTGGAAAAAGGGAGTAGGGCGATCGCGGCAATGCTGCAAAGCGAGTTTAGGACAATTTTGACCCCGCTAAACCAAGTCTTGGCCTCGCTTAGGCCCCGCTTAGGCCCCGGTTCGGCCCTGGTTGGACGCTCAGACCTCAGCCAAAATAGGCAGGCTCATTGCCCGGCGTCCATTTGATATTGCAGCCAATGCTAGGAATCTGTTCCTCCAGCGGGGGCTGCCCCGCCAGGGACATATCAATGGCCAAACGCAGATCTCGCCCGGTCACGGGTTTGCCATTGCCGGGGCGGCTGTCATCGAGCTGGCCGCGATAGGCCAAATTCCACTGGCCCTGGCCATCGCCGCCAAACAAAAAGAAATCGGGCGTGCAGGCTGCGCTGTAGGTCTGGGCGACGGCTTGGTCCTCATCCAACAGGTATGGAAAGGCAAAGCCCAGGCGCTCCGCCTGGGCTTTGAGCTGGGCGGGGCCATCCTGGGGATGGGTTTGGAGGCTGTTGGAGCTGATCGCTACGATGGCTAGGGGCTGGCCCTGGTAGTCTTGACCGAGCTTGGCCAGTTCCTGTTCCACATGTTTGACGAAGGGACAGTGTTGGCAGATGAACATGATCAGGAGCGATCGCTGCTCCCCAAAGTCGCCCAGGCGAACGCTCCGCCCCGTGACAACATCCGGCAGACAAAAATCAGGGGCGGGGGTGCCCAGGGGCAGCATGGTCGAAGGGGTTAATACCATAGGGGTTGAACCAATAGGGGTTGAACCAGAGGGGTTGAACCAGAGGGGCTGAACGCAGAGTCTGGATGCTGCGGGAGGGTAAATGCTGGGAAATCGTTAAAGATTGTCCCCTCGAAGCTGGCCCCTTGCAAGATGGCTCCCGGCCAGACGACACCTCGCAGATCGGCCTCGCCCAGGTCCACCTCCATCAGGTTGGCGTAGCTCAAACAGGCCCCACCCAGGCTGGCTCGCCAGAGGCAAGCACCTTCCAGATCGGCCCTGGTCAGGTCGGCTCCGCCGAGATCGGCCCCACTCAGGTCCGCGCCGCGCAGGTCGGCCCGGTAGAGAAAGGCACAGCACAGGTCTGCGCTGTGGAGATCTGCTCCCCGCAGGTGGGCTTGGTTTAAGTAGACTCCGCGCAGGTTGGGGCAGATGTCGGGGTTGGCTGCGCGCCATTCATTCCACAGGGCTACGCCCTGGTGCAGGATGTCGCCGTGGGAATAGCTTGGGGGGATGGGGGGGAGCTTGGGAGTCTGGGCGGAATAATAGCCCTGGCTGGAGTCTGCGACAGCGGTCGCTGGAGGTAACTCTGGGGGCCGTTCAAGGGTAGCTGGATGCGGAGAGGGTGGGAAGGAGGCGTTGCGGAGGAAACAGGAGGCGACTGGAGCGGGGGAGCGATGGTGAAGCTGGGGGGGCGATCGCGCACCAGTGATGGGCTGGCTGGCTCCGCTGATTCCCAATCCAGCTCAGATGCCCCATCAGTCTCCCAAATGTCTTCGAACTCATGCTGGGCAGGTGCATCCTGGTCGTAGGATGCAGGGCGGTCTTGAGTCTTCCAGCCTGGGACAGCTCCCATCTCTCCTGGATCATCCCAGCTTGTGTCCCAGCCGTCTGGTTCACAGTCCTCTGGCTCGAACTCATTTGGCTCGAACTCATTTGGCTCGAACTTATCTGGCCCGGCTAGCCTAGGGTTGACTGGCTGCGGTCCAGGTGGCTGCGGTTCAGGGGGCTGTGGTTCAGGGGGCTGTGGTCCAGGGGGCTGCGGTTCAGCCGGGTGTATTGGCCTAGGGTGCTGCTGGGCTTGGACCGCTGCGGCGATCGCCAACACACCAGACCAAAAGTCTTCCCCCTGGGCGATGACCAAACTCGGTGGTCGTTCCGCTTCCCGCAGCTGATAGTGGATTGGCCGGTGGCCGGGGATGGGCAGGGGGCGATCGCCCACTCCATCCACCACCAGCGGATCGCAGTGGGGCGGGGCAGGAAAGGCCAGGGCCAAGGCGGCGGCGACGGCTGGGGGCGCTTCAAATAGCAGATGAATGAAATCACCATCTTCATGCTTTTCCCACAGCCTGACCTGCTGTTCAAACAGGGGCTGCACCACCTGGGGGTAGAGCTGTTGTGGAATACCCAGCAGCACCCAGGCTTGGCGGTCCTTTGCACTGCGAAACCGCAGCGTTGTCCAAGGCGAGGCCGTTCGGGGCGAGGCCGTTCGGGGTGAGGCCGTTCGGGGCGAGTCGTCGGCCAACATCGCTGACCTCCATGCTCTAGTGATAGGGCGGCTGATGGGCGGATTAGGGGAAGGGACGGCAGGCCGCTGGGATGGCGTCCTGCGCGATCGCACCACAGCCTCTGAACCCATCGCTCAATGGTACAAATATATCATGTTCAGGACTGACGTGCCCGATGTCAGCCGCAGGCTAGAGCGCCCCAGAATCCTTCCGAAAGACCACCAGGATGGTTTTGACAATCAGCTTGATGTCATACCAGAGCGTCCAGTTGCGCTGATATTTCAGATCGAGCTGCACAACATCCTCAAAGGTTTTCACTGTCGAGCGGCCATTGACCTGCCATTCCCCGGTCATGCCCGGCTTGATGTCTAGCCGCCGCCACTGGGGTATTTCATACTGTTCCGTCTCTTCCAGGGTGGGAGGCCGCGTGCCCACTAGGCTCATCTCGCCGCGCAGAACGTTCCAAAACTGGGGCAGCTCATCCAGGCTGGTGCGCCGCAGTAGCTTGCCGATGCGGGTGATGCGGTGATCCTTAGAGCTTTTGAACAGTGCGCCATCTACTTCGTTGCGGACTTCAGCCTTGCGGGCTTCCGCATCGGTGACCATGGAGCGGAATTTCCAGATCGTGAAGGGCCGACCCAGCCAGGAGCAGCGGCGCTGGGCAAAGAAAATCGGGCCGCCATCCTCCAGCTTGATGGCGATGATGATGGGCAGGGCCACCAGGGCGGTGAGGCCCAGGCCGACGATCGCCCCCACAATATCCAGCAGTCGCTTGGCGCGGGAGTGAACCGAGGGGTGGGTAACA
This sequence comes from Synechococcales cyanobacterium RM1_1_8, assembly GCA_012032745.1. Classification (GTDB taxonomy): domain Bacteria; phylum Cyanobacteriota; class Cyanobacteriia; order PCC-9006; family JAAUQQ01; genus JAAUQQ01. The sequence goes on along the minus strand of JAAUQQ010000042.1, from coordinate 4,605 downwards.
ATGGCCTGGCTGTTGCCCTGGCTCGCTCTGGCTCTGGGGCTTTTGGGCTGTCTCTGCTGGGGATTGCCTGAAGCCTGGGCGGACTGGGCTGGGGAGCTGCCCTGGGTCTGGCGACTGCCCCATCGGCTGGATGCAGTGGATGCTGGACTGGTGGAAGTTGCGCCGTTGGGATCCCTGCTTTGGGCATCCCTGTCCTGGGAATCGGTGTTGGCCGCAGTGGACAATTCTGGGGACAATTCTGGGGACAACTCCGGGGGCAATTCTGGCTCAATGTTGAGCACTTGATCCAGCTCCGTTAGCTCCAGTACGAGGCGTACCTGGGAAGAGAGGTTTCGCAGTACGAGTTCCACCTGTTGTTCTCCCAGCAGGCGACGGCAGGCAATCAGTGAGCCAATGCCGCTGCTGTCCATGAACTGGGTCTGTTGGAAGTCCAGGGCGAGGCGTTGGAGATCGGGTGAGGCGGTGCAGAGGGATTGAACCATCTGCTTGAGCTCAATGCCCTGGGAGACGCTGAAGAGTTCAGGGACTAGGATGACGTTTTCCTGGGAATCTCCCTGGGAGAGCGTCAAGGAAGGGTGCACTATATCTCCGGTGACGTCGGGGCTACCGGTGGCGTTAGAGTCATGAGGGGACACAGGATTTGGTTGGAGTTGAGAGCTGCCCATGAAACGTTCAGTCCTGCGGAGTTGAGATAGCTAAACCATGTCTATGGCAAGGATGCAGGCCTTTGAAGAGAAACGCGCTTGGCCAAAGCTCCCCGGACAGGTGAAGCTCAGCAAGGGCTCTTCCATAGATTCATGGTGTCTAGCCCTGTTTTCCGAATGCAGCTCCATTTTCAGGTACAAATGGGGCCGGGTCTATGAATGTATGAATAAGATATCAATAAGATTCTATGGCTTGGCTGCCCAGGTTCCATGGAAGCCGAAGGGGATCGGGCAGGGCAGGGCGAGTTTGGCGATCGCCCCCCGTTCAATGGCTGAACTCTGAAAAATCCAAATTTCGCTGCTGGGACCGCTCGTGGTTTCTGATTTTTCTGATGGGGCCTGGTGCTGTGCCTGGCGATTTCCTTGGCCTAAACCCGCCACTGCTCCGCTGCCGTTAAACGATCCGCTGCCGTGAAAAACTGTGGTGATCACCCAGCCTTGCCCCGGCTCGGTGGGGTGGGGCAGGCAGACCGGGCTGGAGAGATAGCGGTGGGGGCCGAAGTCGAACTGCGATCGCCCCCCAGTTCTGGGCTCAATCCCCACCAAGGATCCCATCAGCTCCCCCTCGATCTCCCCCTGGGGCCGATGGGCCGCGAAGAAAATTGTCCTGGCTTCCTGGCCAACTTCCTGGGGCATGACCGCTGGAAATTCACAGGTGCGATCGTAGAGGCAGGTCTGCTCGCCCAGGGCAGCGGTCCGGGGGTCGATGCGCAGTTCCCAAAGCTGGCCATCGAGGGTTTCGCTCAGGTGCCCCCGAGGAATTTCCCCCAGCAGGGCATTGCTGCGAAAGTCGCTGTAGCGCACGAGCTGGAGCACGATCTCGCCTTGCTGGACAAAGCCATTGGCAAAGTGCCACTGGAACCAGGCGGGGGCTTGGCTGCGGCTGATGCGTTCTAGGCGATCGCAATCAAACACCCAAATCTCCGTGGCCCGCTGGGGATGCCAGCGGAGACAATCGCTGAAGCTGCGCAGTTGCAGCAGGGCGGGCACCAGGTCCAGCCGCACGGGCGAAATGCAGAACACCAGATAGCGTCCGGCCAAAACCATGTCGTGGATCAGCGGCACGCCATCCAGGGCATAGGCAGCCCGCTGGCGGATTTGGCCACTGGCATCGCTGCGGTAGAGGTGGAGGCGGGTGACTGGCCCCGCTTCGAGGCCAAAGTTAAAGATGTCGCCGGTTTTGGGATCCCGCTTGGGGTGGGCGGAGTAGCCCTGGCCCGCCCCCAGGCTGCCGAGGTCATCTTGGCCTCGGGTTTCCAGGGTTTCTAAATCGAGGGCGTGGGGCCGATCCGCTTCCCACAGGGCCAGGAGTCGATCCGGCAGGGCCAGGACAGCGGTGTTGGCGGTGTTTTTGATCGCCTGGGAGAGAGGAGAGCCAATGCGTCGCCACCAGGGTTGGGGGGCCAACATGCCATAGCCGCCCTTGAGGAAGCGATCGGCCTGGTGCTCGGCTCGATAGCCTGCGGTTTGCACATAGCGATAGCAGGCCTGGGCTTGGCCTGCCTCAAAGCTCACCCTGAGGATCGCGCCATCGCCATCAAACCAGTGGCCGACGGCAGCGCCGTTGCGCCGGAATCGAGCCGCCCCGTTTTGATAGAACGTTCCCTGGATCTCCGGGGGAATTTTGCCTTCAAGCAGCGTCAGGGGCTGGGGCTCGAAGGGGCGGCCGGGCTGGGAAAAGGCTTGGCTCCAGGCGCGGGCGGTGGGGCGGGCTGGGTTGACCACGGGGCAGAATGACGGGGCAAAGTTACGGGGCAAACACTACGGCACAAAACTACGGCACAAAACTACGGCACAAGCACTATGGGGCAGGGGCTGGAGGCCAAAAAACTAGGGCAAAAAACGATTCAATGCAGCCTGGAGCGCCGCCACTTCTGCCTCAATATTGCCTTGTTCCGCAGCCCGCACCACACAACCCGTCAGGTGTTCATCCAAAATCAGCCGGGCGACCTTATCCAAGGCTCCCCGCACTGCTGCCACTTGAATCAAGACATCGGGGCAGTTTTCTTGGTCTTGGACCATGCGCTTCAGCCCGCGCACATGGCCTTCGATGCGGGAGAGGCGGTTGACAATGCGTCGGGTGGCTTCGGCATCATGGGTGTGGGAGGCTTGGGTGTGGGAGGCGTGGGTGTGGGAGGAGGGGGCGCTGGGGGGCGATCGCCAGAGCCCTGCTCCGGGACAATGGCGGTTACGGGCGGGTTGGTTTCTGGTTGGGGTGAACTGGGCTGGACTGGACTGGAGAGGTTTTTGCTGGAACGGTTCATGCAGGTTGTCGATTCATGCGGGTTGTCGAACAGAGGGTGGGGGAGAGTGGCCTTAGGCAGAGAAGAGGCCGGAAAATCTCTGGAAACTGGCCCAACTAGGGCTCTGAGACTCGATCTTAAACGGTTTGCTAGAAAGACTGGCGGCGATCGCGATAGTTTTTACCCGCCCAACCGCCACTACCCGCCCAACCGCCGCTGGAACCGCCCCAACCCCGAACGACGGAAACCCGACCTCCCCCGTCCCCGTCATCCGTTTTAGCCCTTGTCTAAAATTGAAGGGCGATGTTTTTGTATCAGGCTGACTGCGATGCCCCATTCGATGCAACCTCCCCACCGTTCTTCCAAAGCGATGCGTCGCCGCAGTTGGCGTCAGCTCGCAACCCACAGCTTGGCCCTGGCCCTGGGGATGCTGGTCACCCTGGGCAGCCTGCGGGTGCTGCCGGTGTTGGCCACCCCCCTGGATGATGCCCTGCCCCCAACCCGGCTTGCCGCGCCCCAGCAACTGGCCCAGCAACTGGCCCAGCGCAGCCCAGGGGCATCAACCCCCGCGCCGGTCTTGGCCGCCGTTTCCCCCACGGGCCACAGCTTTGTCGCCAATGCCGTCCAGCGCATTGGTCCCACCGTGGTGCGCATCGACACCGAGCGCACCATTACCCGCAGCCTCGATCCGATGTTTGATGACCCCTTCTTCCGCCGCTTCTTTGGTGGTGATATTGCGGGCAGTCTGCCCCGCGAGGAGCTTCAGCGGGGCCAGGGGTCAGGTTTCATCATCGACAGCAGCGGCGTGATCTTGACCAATGCCCATGTGGTGGACAAGGCAGATACCGTCAAGGTCACCCTCACCGATGGCCGAGAATTTGACGGCAAGGTCCAGGGGGCCGATCGCCTCACGGATATTGCTGTGATCAAGGTCAACCCCCAGGGCAAGTCCCTGCCTGCCGCTGCGCTGGGCAACTCGGGGGACATTCAGGTGGGGGATTGGGCGATCGCCGTGGGCAACCCCCTCGGCCTCAACAACACCGTCACCCTGGGCATTGTCAGCACCCTCAGCCGTTCCAGCAGTGAAGTGGGCATTTCCGACAAACGCCTCGACTTTATCCAAACCGATGCCGCCATCAACCCCGGCAATTCCGGTGGTCCCCTGGTCAATGCCAGCGGCGAAGTCATCGGCATCAACACCGCCATCCGGGCCGATGCCATGGGCATTGGCTTTGCGATTCCGATCAACAAAGCGCGGGAAATCGAAACCCAGCTTCTCAGAGACGGCAAGGTGGCCCGCCCCTACGTCGGCATTCAAATGGTCTCCCTCACCGCCCAGGAGGCCAAGGAAAACAATGCCGATCCCAATGCCGACTTCATCGTTCCGGAAGTGGATGGCGTCTTGGTGGTGCGGGTGTTGCCCAATACCCCGGCTGAAAAAGCGGGGATTCGTCGGGGGGATGTGATCACTCAGGTGGCGGGGAAGACGGTTACCAGCGCTTCTGAGCTCCAAGCCCAGGTTGAGCAGAGCGGCATCGGCAATGCTCTGAGGATGCAACTGCGCCGCCGCAGTCAAAACCTCACGATTACGGTGACGACTGCTGAGCTGGACAGCCAGGGCTAGGGCGAGTTCGATTGCCCCGCCCGCCCTCACCCCC